>JAGACT010000164.1 GCA_017613995.1 Eubacteriaceae bacterium | reverse complement strand
GTCAACGAGTGATCATATTCCCATTCACCTGTGGCGGAGGCCACCGACATCATCTTTCGTTGCGTATATTATACACCAATCCGAACAAAAGTTCAAGTGCAAATGTTGGAATCTATAGACCCTTTTGAGCGTTGGAATGGCGGAAGCGATTCATATCGTGCTTGAAAGCACGAGCCTTCTCGCTAGTATTTAAGTAAACCGCATTCCGTTTTTCAGCCACAGGGCCCGGCGCGGTCTCCCGCGCCGGGCCTTTCCTCCGCTTCCCGCCCGATACCGTATGATTTCATCCCGTTTGCGCCGTTTTTTTGCTTCCTGGCCGCTTCCGGGATATTGAAAACCGGAGGAGCACGCGGTATAATGTCCTCACCATAAAGAGTGCGCGAGAGACAAGCTCGAGGACCGCACAGCAACCTGCGACAGCAAGGTGCTAAAGCTTGGACGATGGGGAGATCGTGAATAAGGCCCATCGTCGCGATGGGCTTTTTCTTTATGCCAGATACAGGCAACGGAAAAGTTGAGAAAGGAAAGAGAATGAAGCTTTACAGCAACGAGATCGTATTCCCCGGCCATCCCGACAAGGTCTGCGACCAGGTCAGCGCCGCCATCCTGGACGAGTGCCTCCGGCAGGATCCCTTCACCAGGGCGGGCATCGAGTGCGCGGGAGGCAAGGGTTATCTGTTCATCACCGGCGAAGTGGGCACCAAGGCCCACGTGGACGTGAAGGAGATCGCCAACGGCATCCTCAGGGACATGGTCTATCCCGAGATGGAGGTGCTGGTGAACATCTCCCGCCAGAGCGAGGACATCGCCATGGGCGTGGACACCGGCGGCGCCGGGGACAACGGCATGATGTTCGGCTACGCCTGCGCCGACACAGAGGAACTGCTTCCCCTGGCCATGGTGATCCTGCAGAAGTTCTCCCGCAGGTACGACACCCTGCGCAGGGCGGATCACCGCTTCCGCTCCGACGGGAAGGCCCAGATCACCGGCTACTACGACGAAGAGTTCCGCCTCACGAAGATCAAGGACTTCACCATCTGCTACCAGAACGACGAACTGGACCGCCCCGCCACCGACGCCATCCTCAGGGACATCGCCCTGGAGATCTGCGGAAGCTACGGCATCGGGGTGGAGACCTTCCACATCAACCCCACCGGCAAGTTCGAGCTGGGCGGCTTCGCCGCCGACGCCGGCCTCACGGGCAGGAAGATCGTGGTGGACGCGTACCAGTCCTTCGCCAACGTGGGCGGCGGCTGCATGAACGGCAAGGACCCCACCAAGGTGGACGTATCCGGCGCCTACATGGCCCGGCAGTTCGCGAAGGAACTGCTGAAGAACGAAGAGCTCAAGTGGTGCGAGGTGCAGCTCTCCTACGCCATCGGCATCGACAGGCCCCTGGCCATCTACGTGGACTCCGACAAGGGCAATCTGGAAGCCCCCGCCGAGTACTACGACCGCGCCAGGCCCGGCAACATCATCCGGGAACTGGACATGCGGGCCCCCAACTGGAGAAAGAGGGCCATGTTCGGCCACTTCTGCTGATCCCCCGGCACACAGAAACGGACGCCTCGCGGCGTCCGTTTTTCGTTGGCGAATTCAGAGTTCGTCCGACAGATGGTCCCGGAATCCCAGGCCGAAGATCTCGGAGGCGCTGGACACGATCATGAAGGCCTCCGGGTCCTCCTCCTTCACGATCTGCCGCACCTTCTGGTAGCTCTGCTTGCGGAAGGCGACCATCGCCACGTGCTTCCTCTCCTCCGTGTAGGCGCCGATCCCCTCCAGCCAGGTCACTCCCATGCCCAGGTCGCTCATGAGGCGGTCCGTCACGTCCTTGACCTTGCTGCTGATGATGAAGACCAGCTTGGCCTCGTTGCCGCCGTACAGCATCTTGTCCATCACCACGCCCTGGACGTACAGTGCCATGGCGGCGTAGATGCCCAGCTCGTACCCGCCGAATACGAAGCAGGAGAGGATGCAGGTGGTGAGGTCCATGACGAAGGAGAGGGTACCGGTGCCGATGTGGCTGTGCTTCTGCCGCAGGAACTTGATGATGATGTCGGTCCCGCCGACGCTGCCGCCGCCCAGGTAGATGAGGCTCATGCCCACCGACATGACCGCCCCGCCAGCGATGGTGGCCAGCATGAGGTCCCTGGTGAGGGGCACGTATTCGGGAAACCGGTCGTTGATGAAGTCGATGAGGAAGGAGGAGAGCATGATGGCGTAGATGGTGTAGACCAGGAACTTGTTCCTGAACCGGATCCATCCCGCGATGAGCAGGGGGGCGTTCATGAGGAAGATCACGAGACCCAGATCGATGTCGGTGAAATGGCACACGATCATCGCCAGGCCCACGATGCCTCCCGCCGATATGTCGTTGGGATCCAGGAACAGCGCCAGCCCGATGGCGTAGACCAGGCTGCCGAACGTCACGATCAGGAAATCCCTGACCTCCCGCTTCATGTCCAGTTTCTTCAGCATCGCGTCACCTTCTTTCCCCTTCCGGCAATACGATTATACCCCAACCGCGGCCCCGGAGAACAGAGGCTGCGGCGCTTTTTCGTCTCAGTCCCCTTCTCCGGCTGCGGCGGCCAGCAGGGCTTCCGCCATCTCCCTGGCCTCTTCGCGCCCGGTCAGGGCGTCCAGTTCCATCAGCCCGGCGACGACCTCCGGATCGGAGGCCAGCCCGGTGGTATCTTCCCTCAGCAGCCGCATCATGCGGATGGCCGTCTCATCCTCTTCCCAGGTGAGCACCTCCGATACGATGTCGGGGCCGTCGGCGGCCGCGGATTCCTCCAGCAGCCCCCAGGGACCGCTGTACCCGCCCCAGGGCCCTTCGTCCCCCAGTTCCTCCACGCTCTCAATGATGCTTGCCTGCAGGAGGAGGGCTGCCATCATCAGGGCTTCCTCGTCGATGCCGTACTCATCGAAGACATACTCCCTGCCGCAGTGGCGGCAGACGCCCTCGAAGACGTCGCCGAAAGTGAGGGTGACCCTGCACCTCTTCCCGTCGAATCCGCTCAGTTCCATCTTTCCTCCTTCACAGGCGGAACGCCTTCATGTCGTCCAGCCGGAGCAGGACGGGTTCGCATCCCCAGGCCGCTCCCGCGTCGATGTCCATCCAGGTGGCGGTGCGGTAGATGCCGCCCCGGTACTTCTCCCCGAAGGAGAAGGTGGGCGTGTGCCCGAAGACGGTGGTGACGCCGTCGAAATACCGGTCGCCCGGTTTCGGGCTGTTCCAGATCAGTTCGTCCGCCGAATAGTCGGACAGTTTCCTGTCCGGGGAGAAATTCTCCAGCCCCGCGTGCACGAGCAGGTAGTCCTTCCCGCCCGCCTCCGCCGTCTCGTACAGCGGCAGTTCCCGCAGGTAATCCAGGATGTCCGCCACCGCCTCCGGATCCCTTTTGTTCAGGTCCCCCAGCGCCTTCACGGTCACATCTCCCCCGTTGGCGCACCAGTTACCGAACAGTTCCATCTGTCCCGCGTCCAAGGCGCCGATGCTCTCATCGGTGACCTCGTCGAACAGGAAAGAGCAGGACAGCAGCATGGCCTCATGGTTGCCAATCAGCAGCTCCATGTTGGTCTGATACATCAGCCATTCCAGCATCTCGACGCCGCCGTCTCCGCAGCGGTCCACCACGTCTCCCAGGATGAAGAGAAAGTCGTCATCCCCGAAGCCGCCTTTTTTCAGCAGTTTCCGGAATCTGTCGAGGGGATAGCCATGGAGATCTGATACTACATAAGTCATTGATTATTCCCTTTATCGTAATATACCTCTTTTAGTGCTTGCTGTTCCGGGAACCGGGCAAATAATACTTGCCAGTGCCTCTCCCGACGACATCAATCAAGCCCATGTAACGCATCTTCTGAAGGATCTCAAAAGCACGTGTCTTTTTGACCCCCAGCAGGGACTGTACCTCTTCATCTGTGATTCGATCATGAGAAGAAAAGTAACCTAACACGCTCTGCATCTGAGACGTGATTACATGATTCTTCTCTGGCTCTGGTTCATCAGCTTCATTCATATTGGGCAGCGTGATTCTGAAGGCATTGGGCGTCACGTCGATTACCGGCTGAGAGGAGCAATTCTCGTACAGACTGTAGATCTTGCGAATGCCTGTTCCATAATTCTCAATTAGATGCAGGCGATGAAACATCTCGGCAAGATTCTTATTACGCTGCTGAGAGATGCCCATTCGAATATCATCAACGGAAAGGCCTGGCAGGAGGCCGCCGATCGAAATGAACTCTATCTTATTATCATTCACGTTGATGATGATGCTGCCGCTGAAACCGTAATCGCGATGTACCAGTGCGTTGATCAGTGCCTCGCGGAGTGCTTCTTCCGGATAATCCGTTTTTTCCACTCTTTCCAATCCCTTAATCGTCGCCTTCGTCCTGTTGCAGAGTCTAAGGTAACTGAGGGCGTTTTCCATCTGCTCGAAGATGGATCCTTTGAATTCCTTGAAATCCCTGAACGATGTATTAGCTTTATCGTCAAATACGGCTATC
>JAGACT010000163.1 GCA_017613995.1 Eubacteriaceae bacterium | reverse complement strand
CATCTTCAGCGCAAAAAACGAAGCCATCATTGCGCCCATGGTGATCTGTCCTTCAGCTCCGATGTTCCAGAACCTCATGGCGAAGCAGGGCGCGAGAGCCAGGGCCGTACCCAGAAGGGGTACCGCCACCTTTGCCACCTGTCTCAGGCCGGAGGCCTTTCCCAGGGAGCCTGCCACCATGGTGGAGTAAGCTGTGATGGGGTTGGCGCCGGCGATCAGGAACACCAGGCCGCCCAGCACCAGGGCGAAGAGGAATGCCAGCAGTCTGATCATCCAGACCTTGGACCTGGCCATGTCTTCACGCTTGGCAAGCCTGATAAGAGGTACTTTCTCATTCATTGGGCTCCACCTCCTTTGCCGCCTCCTGAGAAGCCAGGGCTTCCTTTTCCCGGGCCAGTCTCTCCTCTTCTTCCTTAGCCTTGGCCACCAGGGCTTCGGCCTGGGAGATGGTCTCGCCGGGCATGGGGCTGGAATGGATGAAATCGCTGGAAGTCATCATGAGACCGATCTGCTCCTTGGTGGCCTTGCGTGCGTCCACAACGCCGGAGACCCTGCCTCCGCAAAGCACCAGGATCCTGTCGCAAAGTTCCAGAAGCACGTCCAGGTCCTCTCCAACGAAGATCACTGCCACGCCCTTCATCTTTTGCTCGGTCATCAGGTTGTATATGGTGTAGGAGGTGTTGATGTCCAGGCCTCTGACGGCGTAGGCGCTCATGAGGACCGAGGGCGCAGAGGCGATCTCACGGCCCACCAGCACCTTCTGGACGTTTCCTCCGGATAATTTACGTACGGGATAGTTGATGCCCGGCGTCTGGACATCCAGGTTCTCCAGAACCTTTTCTGCCAGCTGCTCGGGGGCCTTCGTATCCACGAAGATGCCCTTGCCCTTGTTCCAGGAGCGAAGCATCATGTTGCCGGTCATACCCATGTCGCCCACCAGGCCCATGCCCAGACGGTCCTCGGGGACGAAGGCCAGGGCGACGCCAGCCTCCTTGATCTCCATGGGTGTTTTGCCCACCAGTTCAGCGGGGGCTTCGTGCTCCGGCGTATAGATAATGGATCCTTTCTGAATGTGCCTCAGGCCTGCGATGGCTTCCAGAAGCTCCTTCTGGCCTGATCCGGCGATTCCTGCTATTCCCAGGATCTCTCCGCCGTAGGCCACCAGACCCACGTCATCCAGTTTGGTCACGCCCTCGGAATCCTTCACGGTGAGGCCTGCCACGGTGAGCCTTGGCTTGGGGTCCACGGGAATGGGCCTGTCGATGTCCAGGGATACGGCGTGTCCCACCATCATCTCCGTAAGCTCCTTTTCGCTGGTCTCGGAGGTCCTGACGGTGGCCACGTACTGGCCTTTTCTGAGGACCGACACCACGTCGGAGATCTCCATGACCTCGTTGAGCTTGTGGGTGATGAGGATGATGGACTTGCCGTCCTCCCTCATGGCCTTGAGCACGTTGAAAAGCTTGGACGTCTCCTGCGGCGTCAGCACCGCCGTGGGCTCATCCAGGATCAAAATATCCGCACCCCTGTACAGCACCTTGATGATCTCCACGGTCTGCTTCTCGGATACGGACATCTCATATATCTTCTTGTCGGGATCGATGTCGAACCCGTACTTCTCGGCTATCTCACGGACGCGGGCAGAGACCTTCCTGCGGTCCAGCTTGCCCTCTTCCTTAAGGCCGAGAACGATGTTTTCGGCAGCGGTGAACACGTCCACCAGTTTGAAGTGCTGGTGGATCATGCCGATACCGTTATCGAAGGCATCCTTGGGGGACCTGATCACCACCGGCTTGCCGTCGATGAGGATCTCTCCCTCGTCAGGAAAGTAAATGCCGGCAAGCATGTTCATAAGCGTCGTCTTGCCGGATCCGTTCTCCCCCAAAAGGCTCATGATCACGCCCCTGTCAAGGTACAGATCCACCTTGTCATTAGCAAGGACGTGGCCGAAGCTCTTGGAGATGCCTTTAAATTCAACTGCATGGTTTTGTGCCATTTCGTCTCCTAAAAATCAAAACCCGGGAAGGGGTCAAGGTCTCCCTTCCCGGTTTTTTGCGCTGTTTTTAGTACTCTTCGTTGATAAGAGTGATTCCGTCGATCCTCAGTGCGAAGTAAGGAGCGGACTGGAAGTATGACTCGTGGAATGCTCCGTCGAAGATGGCTTCCTCTGAATCGGGAGTCCAGTCTCCGTCAGTGTCGAGAGCCAGAGCAGATGTCACCGGCTGTCCTCCTACCGTGAATGTGGAGGTGTCGAATACCTGAAGGCTTCCGTCCTCAAGTTTGGCCTGGACTTCAGCGAGCTTCTCTGCCGTACCCTCTGCTGCGATGGCGTCATTGAGTTCCGTGAGAACTACGTCGCCGTCCTTCAGACCGTGCTGGCAGTAATCCTGGTCGACCTTTCCGCCGTTGACCACTGTTCTGATAACGTAGCAGAAGTAGTTTGTCCAGTCGATCCTGGAGGATACGATGGATGCTTCGGGTGCTACGTCAGACATGGAGATGTTGTATCCTACGTGAGGAACTCCGTTGGCCTGAGCTGTGGTAGCAGGTGTGGTGGAGTCTGAGTGCTGGGAGATCAGCACGGCTCCCCTGTCGATCAGGTCCTGAGCGGTGTTGGCTTCCATGGTGGGATCGCCCCAGCTTCCGATGAATTCGACCATCATGGTGACTGAGGGGCAAACCGACTTGGCGCCCAGATAGAAAGAGGTATATCCGGAGATAACTTCCGCGAAGGTATATGCTCCGACGTATCCGATGACAGCCTCGTCCTCGGAGATCTCGCCGTTTGCGATCATTTCCTGAAGCTTCATGCCTGCTGCAACGCCTGCAAGATATCTGCCCTCATAGATGGAGGGGAATGCGTTTACGGTGTTGTCCAGGTTGTCCTTCCAGGAACCTTCGTTGGTAAGTCCTGCGAAAACGGTGTCCGGATAGTCGGCCGCAACTGTCAGCATTGCGGGCTCCTGTCCGTAGGAGTTGCAGAATACCGCTACGCAGCCGGCTCCTGCCAGTTCCTCGCAGTCGACTGCAACGTCATTTCCTTCGGGATGATTATAGGTGTATGTCCATTCGATGTTGATGCCTTCCTCGGCAAGTCTCTCCTTGGCAGCGTCGGCGGCCATGTAGAAGTTCCTGTCATAGGCTGCGTTGTCGTCACCGATGCAGACCATGCCGACCTTTACGACTTCGGTCTCGGGCTCGCCCTGGGGCTCTTCTCCGCCGTTGGAGTCGCCGCAGGCTGCAAAAGTGAATACCATAGCAAGTGTGAGTAAGATAACTAAAAATTTCTTCATGTTTTCCTTCTCCTTAAAACGGTTTTTTTGCGAGAAAAATGGAGTATTTTTACGATTAAATTATACAATAAAACGGTGATCAGCCGCAACGAAATTAGGCCTCCCAGGGGGGGTTGAGAGCAAAAAAATGGAGAGCGTTCGGTTATTTCCGAACACTCTCTTCCTATTTAATGTATATCATTCGCAGAACTCGACCTTGCCGTTGTCCATGGACTTTACAGAGGCCAGAGTCTCCACTCTGTAGCCCAT
>JAGACT010000162.1 GCA_017613995.1 Eubacteriaceae bacterium | reverse complement strand
TGGCCAAACAGCCGGGCGAAGCGGGGTATGAGCCTGCCGGTGCCGCAGCCCAGGTCCAGAAAGGCCCCTCTGGCAAGCTCTTCCCGGCCGAAGGTCCTTATAAGATAGTCCTCGGCGTCGGAGAGGATCCTCTCCTCGCTTTCATGCCAGTACTCCCTGTCATAGTCATTGTGGATCAGCTCGTTCGTGAGCCTGTCGTTTTCATCCGGATAACTGAATTCAGCCACTGCGTCCTCCCCGCTGTATTCCCAAAGGAATGTCTGCCGTATCGGTCATGCTTACAGTATAGCACAACCGCCGGTCAAATCTCATGAACGGGCGTTTTCTTCCATGCTCATGTTCACTATGTGCTTGAACTTGCCGCTGTTCGGATGCTGCCGGGGAGGCTCCTCCGAAAGGGTGATCTTAACGGGATCGGTCCCCTGGCTGAGAAGATACTCCTCGAGGCACCGGGCGGCTTCTTCGAAGGCCTCACTGCGGTCCTCCCCCGGCTTTTCCTCGATGCGCATCTCTACCCTGTTGCCCCCGTACACCAGCACCTGGAAGCGCCTCAGGGAATGCACCTCCTTGAGCACCGCGTATATCGAAAGGGGAGCGATCTTCACCTCCCTGCCGGATCCCATGAATACTGTGACGTCGTCGGTGCGGCCCTCCAGCTCTATCCACGGGGAGATCCTGCCGCATCCGCAGCTCTCATGGTGCATAATCACCCTGTCGGTGACCACGTAGCGGATGAAGGGCTGGGTATAGTTGAACAGATTGGTGAGAAGTATATGATCGGAAAGGACACCGTCGGATACGGGCTCGTCGTTTTCGTCCACCGGCTCCACTATGACCCAGTCATCGTTCACGTGAAAGTGCCTGTTCTCGCATTCGCAGGCCACGGTGCCTCCTTCGGTGCAGGAGTAGGCAGTCTGCACGTAGCAGGAGAAGGTCTCCGACAGTTCCTTTCTGAGGCCATCTGACAGGTGCTCCCCTCCGGTCATGATTATTACCGGGGAAATATCAAGACGGCCCGCCCGTGCCTCGTCGATCAGCAGCTCCAGGTTGGAGGGATATCCCCCCAGCATGGCGGGCTGGAATTCGTTGAGCGCTCTGACGATCTCCTCGATGGGATACAGGGCGCTGGAGACTGCCATCTGCCTTTTTCTCCACGGCATGCTCTTCAGTCTCCGGCGGATGCTGCTGTTTCCGAGGTAGAAGCCTCCGTCGGCAAAGACGGCCATGCTTTTGGCTCCCCTTTTCATGAACGAGCGCATATCCTGCCTGCGGGCAAAGCTTCTGACGGCGCTCACCGCCCCCATGACGCTGTTTGCGGTGGGGTCCACCGCGGCCACCAGGGGGCTGCCGGTGGATCCGGAAGTGGTCAGGATCATGTAGCGGCCGCCGAGGAGCCCTCCGATGTTGGAGGGATCCTTCATGAACTCCTCGGCGTCAGCCAGTTTCAGCTTTCGGTCGCATACCCACTCGTCCCAGTGCTCCATCAGCTGCCTCTTGTCAGTGACCGGCAGATCGGAAAGATCGAAATCGGCGGGAACGTCCCTGTACAGCTCCCTGAAGAAGGGGCTGTTCTCCCTGGCATACGCCGTAAGCTCCTCAAGCCTGTGTTTTCTCAGGACCTCCCTGTCCTCCCGGTTCATCCTGTCGTAATCCCTGCAGAGCTTCATGGCCCTTAGGATCCCTGTCTTCTTCATTTGTCTCCTCCTTCCAGTATGCCGTACAGCATCAGATCCAGATACTGCTTCATCTCCACCTCAATGGCCTTCGCATCCTCAAGGAACCTGTCCGGTTCCCCCAGGTAAGAGGCGAGGTAACGGTTTATCACCGCATTAACGTACATGAACAGTCCTTCGGTGACCAGCTTCCTCCTGAGGGGATCGCCAGTGCCCAGATGCGAAGCGGCTCTCTCGACAGTCCTCATCGAACCCGCCCTTATGCGGCCGGCGTATTCCCCGAGAAGCTCCGACTTTTCCGGTGCGATCTCCCGGGAGGGGTCCCGGGAAGCCATGTTGACCATTCGGGTCTCGTTCGGAAACCTCCTGCAGACTTCGATCCTCTTTTCCATGGCGCCGAAGATGACCCCGTAAAAGTCATCCCCATCTTCCCCCTCCCCGCCGGACACCAGGCGCTGCATGGCCCTGTCCAGACAGTACAGGTAGTAGTTCTTCTTAGAGCCGAAATAGTGGAACAGGATGCCCTTGGATATCCCGCACCCGGCGGTAACCTCATCCGTGGAAACATCGGTGTAGGATGCGCGGGAAAACTCCCTTATCCCGGTGCCGATTATGAGTTCCTTTTTTTCTTCCGGCAGTCTTTCAAAGGTCTCGATGGACATTATTCCCTCCTGCGGAGCCAGTATGGGTGATCCGCAGGCCCATCATAGCACATATTGACTAATCAGTCAATATCCGTGCCGGACACAATGGTATCCTTTGTCCCTGACGGACATTGAGATCCTTTGCATCGGCGGCAAAAATGATGTATCCTTACCGTATGAGGAAAAAAACATGAAAAATAACGGGAAACGACTGATATGCGCCCTGGCTCTGCTGCTGGCATTCATGCTCGCCGCAGGAGGATGCGGCGCGAAAAAAGAGGAAGAGGCGCCCCTGAGCGTGACCGGCGTCGGAGTCATCCACGAAACGGAGTTCGGAGGGGTCTACATAAAGCTGACCATAGACGGGTTCAACGCGCTGGGATTCGAATACGGTGACAGCGTGGATGTGGTTTTCTCCGGCGGGTACGCCCTGGAGGATATCCCCTACTACAACGGATACTATGTGGAGGCAGGGGAGCCGCTGCTGGTGGCCTATCCCGGATACGAGTACATAAAGGCCGCGGTGAACTACGGGGAGGATCTGTATGTCACGGCGGACCTGGACACGGATTCCACCGCGGACATCACCCTGAAGGAAAAGGGGAAATACCTGGATATCCAGACGGTCAGCGACATCCACTACAAGGACATAAGGGAGGAGTTCCCCAGCGACGAGGTCTTCGCAAACTTCAGGGAAGTGACCGCGGGCAGCATCGGGGAAAAGACCCTTTACCGGGGAGCCTCCCCATGCGACAACCAGCATCAGAGGGCTCCCTACTCTGACCTTCTGATCGGTCAGGCGGGGGTCAGATGCATCCTGGACCTGGCGGACAGTGAGGCGAAGATCGAAAAATATATCGCCTCCGACGATTTCAGCAGCCCCTGCTTCCTTTCCCTGTACAACGAGGGTAAGGTGATCCCCGTGGCCCTGAGCATGAACTTCACCTCCGACAGCTTTGCCGCCTCCCTGGCGGAGGGCCTGATACTCATGTCGCAGCAGGAGGGACCCTATTACGTTCACTGCACAGAGGGCAAGGACCGCACCGGCTTCGTATGCATGCTGCTGGAGGCCCTGGCGGGAGCGTCCTGGCAGGAGATAGCGGACGACTATATGATCACTTACGACAACTATTACCGGATCTCTCCCGAGAATGAAAGGGAAAAGTACGATCTGATTCTGGAAAAGAATCTTCTGACGATGGTGCGTTTCCTGGTCGGGGATCCCGGTGCTGATCCGGCTTCCCTGGATCTCTCCGGGTACGCCAGG
>JAGACT010000161.1 GCA_017613995.1 Eubacteriaceae bacterium | reverse complement strand
GCCACTTTGCCTCCACTGCCTCGAGGCCCTTGTTCATCAGCGTGGCAGAGTCTATGGTCACCTTGGCTCCCATGTCCCAGGTGGGATGCTTCAGGGCGTCGGATGCTGTGACGCTCCTGAGCTCCTGGCGGCTTTTCCCCCTGAAGGCTCCTCCTGAAGCGGTGAGCAGGATCCTCTTCACCGGGTTTCCCGCCGCCCCCTGGAGGCACTGGAAGATGGCGCTGTGCTCGCTGTCCACAGGGAGCACTGTCGTGTGCTTCTGCCGGGTCCTTTCGGTGAAAAGCTTTCCCGCGGAGACCAGGGTCTCCTTGTTGGCCAGGGCGATGTTCTTTCCCGCCTCTATGGCGGCGAAGGTGGGCCGGATGCCGCTGTTGCCCACCACGGCGGTGAGCACCGTGTCCGCCTGGGACACCTCCGCGGCCCTTATCAGGGCCTCCTCTCCGGAATATACCCTGATGCCGGTGCCGAAGAGCCTCTGTGCCAGCACCGACGCGCACTGCTCATCGCACATGCCCACCATCTCGGGACGCAGTGAGCGGGCCTGAGCCTCCAGCAGGTCGGTGCTGCGGTTCGCGGTCAGGGCGCTGACTGCGATGTTTCCCAGATTGTTTATTACGTCGACGGCCTGGGTCCCTATGGAACCCGTGCTGCCCAGTATAGAGATGTTCTCCATTTATCCTCCGTACGGATCCGTGATATCCACAAAAAATACCCCGCGGACAGGGCCGCGGGGACAGCTTGCGAAACTAAATGAGGAATTTGAGCTCCTCTATATTCATCTTCTTCACCAGTTCGTCGGCCTTCTTGCAGTTGCGCATGACGTCCTTTATGTCCACTCCGGCCAGTCTGACGGCGATGGTGGCGAGGAAGTTGATGAAGTCCTTGCTCTTTTCCGGATCGAGCCTGTCGTAACGGTTCATGAGAAGCTCTCTTCTCGCGCCGTACTCCGCGATTATCAGCCTGCGGAAGATGCTTTCCGTAATGTCGATGTCGAAAGTCCTGACGATATCCATGAACTCGAGACCCACCAGGTCGGAGATATCCGCTTCCACCAGCTGGTTGATGAATATCTCCTTGTACAGCTCCCTGTTGCGGTCATTGTTGAGCATGATGGTATAGAAGATCCTCGTGAATACGATATGCCTCTGCAGGGGATTTTCTATGTCCTTGCCGATCTGTGTGTCTATCGCTTTCTTGATGCTCTGGATGAACTGGGTGTACACCACGGAGAGCATTTCGTTCTTCTTGAAATAATAATTGACCAGACCGATGGGAACGCTCGCGTCGGACGCGATCTTTTCTATGGTGGCATTCTTGTAGCCGTACTCATAGAACATTTTCTTGGCTGACTGGAAGATCCTCTCACGGGTCTCTACGCCTTTTTTGTATGTTGCCATTCTTTACCTCTCGTTCGAGCAGAATTATATCACAGAATGCGGAAAAATACAAAAGAAAATTCATATTTAATTTTGAATAATCAATATAAGTCGGCTCTGGGGCGGTCTATAAGGGCAAAAATGGCGCAGTCGGCGAAGAGTCCCAGCACCACCGCGGTAATCCTGGGCAGGATCATGGTGCGATCGGGGGAGAAGACGATAAGGAGGATAAAGAGAGTCATGGCCGCCAGGATGCTCAGGTATTCCAGGTGCATGAAGCGGCTGCGGCCCAGGACGGGGTTCATGGCACCCATGGCTATCATGGGTGCGCAGATGCTCATAAGAAAATAGGGGAACAGATACACCGCAGTATCCGCCATGGTCACCAGTTCGGACATGGACGTCTTCACGCTCTTCGCCAGCAGGTACAGTATGCCCGCCGTGAGTCCCGTGGCCAGATACTTTATGGTGTATTCCGTTCCTCTGTTCATGTTGTTACCTCAGATTCAGAATCTGACTTTTTCCCTGATGTAGGATGCGACCTCCTCCAGGGGGATCCTTACCTGCTCCATGCTGTCGCGGTCTCTGACCGTGACGCATCCGTCGGTCTCGGTGTCGAAGTCCACGGTGACGCAGAAGGGGGTTCCTATCTCATCCTGCCTGCGGTAGCGCTTTCCGATGTTTCCGGATTCGTCGTAGTCGCAGTCGAATTCCTTGGCCAGCGCCGTATACAGCTCGGCAGCCTTCTCGTTTTGCTTCTTCGTGAGGGGCAGTACGGCGGCCTTGAAGGGAGCCAGGAAGGGATGGACCCTGAATACGTTGCGCTCGGTGCCGTCCTCGAGGGTCTCGCACTCGTAGCCGTCGCAGAGCACCGCGAACAGCAGCCTGCCCACGCCCACGGAGGGCTCTATGCAGTAGGGGAAGAACTTCTCGTTGGTGACGGGATCGATGTACTTCATGTCCTTGCCGGAGAAGGTCTCATGCTGCCTGAGGTCGTAGTCCGTTCTGTCGGCTATGCCCCACAGCTCGCTGACCCCGAAGGGGAAGCGGTATTCGATGTCGGTGGTGGCGTTGGAGTAGTGGGAGAGCTGTTCCTTCGTATGGTCGCGGTAGGAGATGTTCTCCTCCTTGAGGCCCAGGGAAAGCAGAAATTCCCTGCAGTAGCTCCTCCAGTAGTTGAACCACTTCATCTCCTCGTCGGGATGGCAGAAGAATTCAAGCTCCATCTGCTCGAACTCGCGGGTACGGAAGATGAAGTTGCCCGGGGTGATCTCGTTGCGGAAGGACTTGCCCACCTGGCCGATGCCGAAGGGCAGTTTCTTTCTGGTGGTGCGCTGCACGTTCTTGAAGTTCACGAAGATGCCCTGGCAGGTCTCCGGCCTGAGGTAGATGGTGTTGACGCTGTCTTCGGTGACTCCCTGGAAGGTCTTGAACATCAGGTTGAACTGCCTGATGGAGGTGAACTCCCTGCTGCCGCACTTCGGGCATACGATGCCGTTCTCGGCGATGTAGTTCTCCATCTTCTCGTTGCTCCAGCCGTCCGCTACCTGATCGATGCCCTTCTTTTCGAAGTCCTCCTCGATGAGTTTGTCCGCCCTGTAGCGGCTGCGGCATTGTTTGCAGTCGATGAGGGGATCGTTGAAGTTCGCCAGATGGCCGCTGGCCTCCCATGTCCTGGTGTTCATGAGGATAGCGGAATCTATCATGACGTTGTAGGGATTCTCGGTGATGAATTTCTTGATCCATGCTGCCTTCACGTTGTTGAGAAGGAGCACTCCCACGGGACCGTAATCCCATGCGTTTGCCAGTCCCTCATAGATCTCTGAGCCCGGAAAGACGATTCCGCGCATTTTGGTGATGCTTATGATTTCGTTTAGTGTAAGCGATCTGGACATCTTTTTCCTCCGTTTGATTTTTTATGATGACGGCTCTACAGAAGCGAGAACAGCATGTCGAAGCTTCGTATGCTCCTGCCGCTCATGTAGATGACGTAGTCGTTGACCGTCCGAAGAAGGTGTTTCATCAGTTCCGCGTCCGGGATGTCCATGTCGGGCAGGGACTTTATGTCCCAGTAGAGCATGTCCAAAAGCCTCATGGCCTCCGATGCCTTCAGTGCGGGCATGTCGGAGGGCCCGGCGCAGTCGGTGCATACCAGTCCTCCTTCGGAGTAGTCGAAGCGGTAGTACTCCCTGTGCTCCCCGCAGCGCATGCAGCATTCCAGCCGGGGGGCCATTCCGGATATGCCCATCAGCTTCAGTGCGAAGCAGCAGGCCATCAGGGGGGAGAGGTGCTCGGAAGCATTCTCCAGCGTCGCCAGCGACCAGTACAGCAGTCGAAACAGGTTCTCGTCCGCGGATTCGTCCTCGGTCATGACTTCGATCAGCTGGCACATGTATGCGGCCGCGCTCACCTTCAGGATATCGCTCTGAAGGCCGAAAAAACCGTTCATGAGCCTTGCCGAGGAGATATAGCTTCCCCGGCTTCCGCCGAGCACTATCTCGCTGAGGGCGAAGGGCTGGGAAACGGCGAGCAGCTGGCTCTTTGCGCTCCTGGCGCCCTTGGCGCACACCGAGAGCTTTCCCTTTTCCAGGCTGAATACGGTGAGCATCCTGTCGTGCTCCGCATATTTGACGCTGCGGAGGACGATGCCCCTGATCTTGTCCCGGGACATGATGAATCCTTTCTGTCTATTAAATAATTATTATACAGCAATTGTTTGCTCTAATCAATGAGGCTGACGATATTATTTGAGAGTGACCACCGTGGCACCGGTGGAGCCCTCGTTCAGGCCTGCCGTGCGGTAGCTCTCCACCGAGGGATTGGAATCCAGCACCTCCGCGACGGCCTTTCTGAGGATGCCGTTGCCCTTGCCGTGGACTATGGTCACGCTCTTGAGGCCCGCCAGGGCGCAGTCGTCCAGGTATTTTTCCACCTCCAGGGGGACCTCCGAGGCGGTGATGCCCCTTATGTCCAGCTTCGGGGAGATGGTGGCGGATTTCATCCCGGTGTAGGAGAAGCTCTTCTGCTTCGTATGCTTTTTCGCCTCCAGCCGGGACAGGGGCAGCCTGGTCTTTATCATGCCCACCTGCACCAGGGCGCTGTCCCCTTCGACCTCCAGGATGGTGCCGTCCGCGTTCAGGGACGGGATGTGGACCTCGTCGTTCCTGGAAAGCTTCTTCTGCTCCCCCGACGGTGGCGCGTTCGTGCTGAGGGCGTTTTCGGGCATGAGCTCCGAGAGCCTGTCGGATTCCTCCTTCAGGGACCGGGTGATCTCGCTGCGCATCCTCTGGAAGTCCGCGCTGCCGCCGGAGAGCTTCTGGGCCTCGGAGAGGATCCTTCTGGTCTCCTCCCGGGCGTCGCTGAGGATCTTTTTTGCCTCCGTGACCGCCCTGGCGTACTGCTCGTCGCGGCTCTTCTGATAGCGTTCCAGCTCGCGCCTTAAAGTATCGGCGCTTTCCCGGGCTTCGTCCCGGAGCCTCCTGGCCTCGTCGGTCATCCTCTGGGTCTGTGTGAGCTTCTTCTGCAGGGAGGAGATCATGTCCTCGAACCTGACGTCGCTGATGCTCATATCTGCGGCCGCTTCCTGTATGATGTCCTCGCTGAGGCCCAGCCTTCTGGATATCTCGAAGGCGTTGGAGCGTCCCGGCAGCCCGATGGACAGACGGTAGGTGGGCCTGAGGTTCACCGTGTCGAATTCCACGCTGGCGTTGACGGCTCCGCTCTCGGTGAGGGCGTACTGCTTGATCTCGTTGTAGTGGGTGGTGGCGACGCACAGGGCCCCGCTGTCCTTGATCCTCCTGAGGATAGCCTTTGCGAGGGCCGCTCCCTCGGAGGGATCGGTGCCCGCTCCCAGCTCGTCCAGCAGCACCAGGGAACCTTCTCCCATCAGGGAGAGTATCTCCGCGATGTTAACCATGTGGGACGAGAAGGTGGACAGGGACTGGGCTATGCTCTGCTCGTCCCCGATGTCCGCGAAGATGTCTTTGAGCATGCATACGGACGAGCCCTCGTTGGCCGGTATGAACAGGCCCGACTGGGCCATCAGGCAGCACAGCCCCAGGCATTTGAGGGTAACGGTCTTTCCTCCGGTATTGGGTCCGGTTATGACGATCTGGGTGTAGCTTTCCCCGATGCTTATGTCCGAGGGCACCGCGGTCTTTTTATCCAGCAGGGGATGGCGGGCCTTCTTCAGGTCTATGATGCCGTCCTCGGTGATGGCGGCTCGGGTGTGCTCGTGCTCATAGGCGTAGGATGCCCTGGCGAAGATGCCGTCCAGCGCCACCATTATCTCCTCGTTGTGCCCGAGCCCCGTGGCGTTGGCCTCCACCCGGGAGGACAGCTCCGCCAGGATCCTGTCGATCTCCCTCTGCTCGGCTATCTCCAGCTGCTTGAGCTCGTTGTTGAGGTTGACCACGGCCTGGGGCTCTATGAAGTACGTATTGCCGCTCTGGGAGGTGTCGTGGACTATGCCCTCCACGCTGGAGCGGTACTCGCTCTTTACCGGCACCACGTAGCGTCCGCCCCTCATGGTGATGAAGCCGTCCTGCATGTACTTCTCGGAGGCGCCGGACACGGAGGAGCGCAGCTTCTCCTTTATTGAGCTGTTGGTCTGCCTCATCCTGCGGCGTATCCTGGCCAGCTCCGCGGAGGCGGCGTCGCTGACCTCGTCCTCGCTGACGATCGCGCGGTCTATCTCCTTTCCCAGGGAGGTGAAATCCCCGGTCTCGAAGGCGTACTCCTCCAGCAGGGGGCAGTTCAGGGTGACGTTGGTCTTCTTTTCTATGTACTGCTTCACCTGCAGGGCGTAGCGTATGTTTCTGGATATGCGAAGAAGAGCCCCCTCCCTGAGGGAGCCTCCCTTGTGGGCGTGGGTGATAAGTTCCGTCGCAGGCACGTAGCCGCTGAGGGGTATGCGCCCCTTTACCCTCATGAGTTCCAGGGCCTCGCTGATCTCGTCGAGGCGCGAAAGAAGGGGCCTTATCTCGGTGAATACCTCCATGGAGCGTATGTCCTTTTTCGCCGCTTCCGTCTCGGCGTAGCCGGCTATGATCTCCCTTAAGGTATCGAATTCCAGTGTCCTGTATGTTTTATCGAGCATTTCGCCTCCTTGTGCGGGACTGTCTCATTCTGCGCCTGATGCCCAGGACCATGCTGACCGCGAACAGCGCTGCCACGGCTATGAAAAGGATGTCCGGCCACGAGAAGATCCGAAAGTCCTCCACCGTCACCAGTCTCACGACGGCCTGCACGGAGCCGTCCTTCACTGAAGTGAACACCATGCTGGCGGGGCTGTCCCCGGCTTTAAGGGGCCCGAGGAGCTTGAGCCTGCCCCTTTTGAGGACTTCTATGTACTGCGGGTCGTACTCCAGATGCCATTCCAGGCCTTCGGAGCACAACTGCTTTTCTCCTATGAATACCAGGTCCTCCTCGGCCCACAGCGTCACGGTCTTATCCGAGAACAGGGCGTGGTTGGCGACGGCCAGGTCCGTGCGGCGGTTGTCGTCGTTCACGGGATACTGGATGCACAGCTCGCTGACCACTTCGTTCACCAGGGCGTAGCTGCGGTGCCATATCTCGTCCATGTCGTCGGTGGGCACGTTCAGCATGGCTCCTATCACGTCCATCCCCTCGCTGGAGAAGGAGAACAGCAGGCAGCGCTGCCCCATGTCCGTATAGCCCGTCTTGATGCCGTCCACGCAGGGGATGTAGAAGCCGTTCTCGTACTCGGTGCCCCATTCGTAGTAAACTTCGGTATGCAGCAGGTTCGTGGTGTACCAGGTGTGGGTGTCCAGGTTGGTGGTTATGCTCACCCGGTCCATGGAGCATATCCTTTTTATGAGTTCGTAGCGGACCGCCGCCTGGGCCATGACGGCCATGTCCCGGGGCGTTGAGTAGTTGGACCAGTCGTCATAGCCGTCGGCGTTGGCGAAATGGGTCCCGCTCATGCCCAGCTCACCCCTCTTGTCGTTCATGGCGGAAACGAAAGCCTCGCAGCATTCCTGCGCCGACGCGCCTTCCCCCGCGATCTTCGAGCCGGCGTACACCGCCAGGGATATGGCGGCGTCGTTGCCGGAGGGTATCAGGGAAGCGTAGAGAAGCTCCCTTACGGAGAGGGTCTCTCCCTCCAGAAGGTCCGCCACGCTGGAATCGTATCCCACCATCTCCAGCATCTCGGCGGTTATGGTGACGGTCTCGTCCTCGCCGCACAGATCCAGGCTCACCATGGCGCTCATGACCTTGGTGAGGCTGCCGGGGTACATCCGCTCGTCCTCCCGGTTGGAGGCCAGCACGGTGCCGGAATTGAGCTCCACCACGTAAAGACCCATGTCGCCGTAGGGGGTCCATGAGTCTATGCTGAAGGCGTACGCGCAGCCGCTCCCCGCTCCCAGGAGCAGGGATACTGCGAGCAGCAGCGCCGAAATGCGTCTGAATCTGTCTTTTGCGAAATCCATGATCGGTTATCTGTCCTTGATAGTATATATGTCGTCGAAGTACTCCGAGGCTTCCTCCAGCCTGGAGCGGGGACCCATGCTGACCCTCAGACCCTGCCTGAGCACCGCATCGAAGATCCCGGCGCAGTCCCTGATGTCGGAGGGCTTCACGCTGAGCAGGGCGCTTCTGACCTCGCACTGCTTCTCCCAGCTGTTGGCTGTGTACAGTTCCGTCAGCACCCTTCTGCCCCTGGAGTAAACGGGCAGCGGCATGTCGATGTCGCTGATGGTGCCGATGGTCAGGTCGTTGATCTGCTTTTCGCTCAGGGAGATCTCCTCCAGCACCTTCGGGATGTCCTCGTAGACCCGGTAGGTGGCCTTCACCGCGGGATCCCTGTAGGACATGAGGACTATGTCCCCGCCCCGGTCGGTGGAGAGTATGGCGCCGTAGGCGCCCCCTCTGACCCTGATGGCGTCCCACAGATAATTGGTGCGCAGATATTTCCTGACGAAGGCCAGCTGCAGGGGCACCTGAGAGCCCAGGGCGGCCACGTTGGCCCCGAGGCCCGTGTAGCACACGTCGGAGGCGATGGCGATGCCTTCGTGGGGAGCGGGGGTACGCACCGGAGAAAAGGAAGTGCCTCTCTGCCTTGGGCTGAGGGAGGATATGAGGCTCTCTGCTCCCTTCTCCATTGCCGGGGCGTCCTTTTCCTCGCTTATCAGCAGCACGTCGAGTCCCGAGGAGGTGACTATCTTGCCGAGAAGGGCGTTCATCTCCTCCAGCGGGGAAGTATCCCCCTCCTCCAGGGCTCTTTTGATGGCGCACAGCCTTCTGTAATGGGCCTGTCCCTTTTCCAGCTCCTTAAAGTATCCCCTGGGGGTGAAGGCTGATGCTATCCTCACCGCGGCCATGCTCTCCGCGTTGGAGATCATGTTGTAGGTGAACTTGCTGATCTCCTCTCCCACGGTGCGCAGGAGCCTTCCGGGATCGGAGTACACCGTACGGGTGAGGATCTCCCGGCTGATCTCGAAGAGCTTTTCCGTATTCTCGGAAAGGGCCTTGGCCGAAAAGACCAGTCTGGCGCCGTAGGAGAGCGGATCCAGTATGTTCTGGGTCAGGCTGACGGCGACGTTGACGTCACCGAGCCATATGCCGGTGAGGTTCGCCAGCTCCTCCTCGGTGTGGTCCGCCGTGGCATAGACCCCCAGGGTCTCCGCCAGAAGGTCCACCAGGGCGATCTCGTCTTCCGTAAGGTCGCTTATGTCGAATCCCATATCGGCGTACACTATGCCGCTGGTGTGTTCGGGGCAGGTGAAGATGCGGCTGGGCCCGAAATCCCTGCGGGAGGCGGTGTAGCGCCTGGGCAGAGGATCTATCTCCGATACGCTGAGCACCGGTATCGCCGAGAGGGTCCCGGGATCATCCGGTTCGTTCTGTCTCTTCCTGAGCCTTTCCTGATCCAGGGCGAGTCTCTCCTTATCGGCGTCTGCCATGGAGGCGAACTTTTCGGCGAGGCTCTTCCGGAGCCTTTCCTCCCTTTCGGCGGAAAGACCGCATCTGGGGGAGAGGACCACGGTGGCTCCGTGGGGGTTATCAAGAAGATACTCTTTTATCATGTCCCTGTAGAAATCCGGGCTGGAGTTCTCCCGGAGCCACAAAAGGGTGTCCTCGTACTCCAGCTGCTCGAAGGGGCTGCGGCCGTAGAGCCAGCTGTCCATGATCCTTATGGCGCATACCAGTCCCCTGGGGTAGGAGCCGCTGTCGGATTCCCTGAGATCGAACTCGAAGTTGTTGAGGCTGGCCAGTATCTTGTCGTCGGAGATCCCGTTCTCGCACAGATCCCTGAGGCACTCGTCGATGGTGCCGCAGAATTCGTCCAGGCTCTCCCGGCGGGCGTTCTTGGCCGCCACGGTGAAGTAGGGCTGGGGAACGCAGGTGGTCATGTCGTAGACGATCTCCGAGGCGATGCCCCTGTCGGTCAGGGCCTTCTTCAGGGGGGAGCTGTCGGTGTCGAAAAGGATCTTCACCAGCACGTTCAGGGCGCTCACCGTCCTGGCGTCCTTCGGGGTGAAGGCCCAGGCCCTGGCAAAGTAGCAGCCGTCCTCCTCGTCCTCGGGGCTGTCCACGGTATATTCCCGCTCCACGAATCCCGGCTCGACGAAGGCCTCCTGGATGTACTTTTTCACCGGGATCCCGGTGCGTTCATACTTTGAAAGATACTCCCCGTCGAGCTCCCTGAGGCGGGAATCGATGTCGGTGTTCCCGTAGAAGAAGATGAAGCTGTTGGAGGGGGAGTAGCAGGAGCGGTAGAACTCCATGTACTTCTCATAGGTGAGGGAGGGTATGACTTCGGGGTCCCCGCCGGAATCGAAGGCATAGCCCGTGTCCGGGAACAGGGAGGCTCCGACGGTCTCCGAGAGCACCTCCTCCGGGTCGGAATAGACGCCCTTCATCTCGTTGTAGACTATGCCGTTGATCCAGAGGTCCTTCCCGTCGGTCTCCCAGTGCCAGCCCTCCTGCAGGAAGGCGGTGTCGTCGTTTCTGATAAGGGGCCTGAGGACCGCGTCGGTGTAGACGGAGCACAGATTCCGAAAATCCTTCTCGTTCATGCTGGCCACGGGATACATGGTCTTGTCCATGAAGGTCATGGCGTTCAGAAAGGTGTTCAGCGACGAATTCATGAGCTTCACGAAGGGATCCTTGAGGGGGTACTTCTCGCTGCCGCACAGCACGCTGTGCTCTATTATGTGCGCCACTCCCGTGCTGTCGGAGGGAAGGGTAGCGAAGGAGATGCAGTACACCTTGTTGTCCTCGTCGTTGCGCATATATAAAAGACGTGCGCCGCTCTTTACGTGTTCGAATACGTGCACCGTGGAATTTTCTTCTTTAACGAATCTCTTTTCCTTCAAGAGGAAACCGTGGATGGTGTCTCCGATGTCCATGTGAACCTCCTATATTTAGATAATTATACAATCAAAACCCTTCGTTCCTCTGTGATTGGTGCAAAATGTATTGTCTTTTGCCCCCGAATTGTTTACAATCAAATTAACATCCCTCGGAGGTGGATCATGTCAATGTACCCAATCCTTCTGATCATCCTGGGCGTCCTGCCCGCGGCGGTCATAATCTTCTATATACTCAGGTTCGACAGCTACAACCAGGAACCAAGGGGGCTGCTGGCACTGCTGTTCCTGTCGGGAATGATCATATGCGTTCCCGTATATTTCGCGGAGGTATATCTGGACCGCATCATCTACGATGCCTTCGGGCAGACCGGGGTGCTCTACACTTTGATCAGGGTCCTGCTCTGCGTGGCTCTGGTGGAGGAGGGCTTCAAGTTCCTCGCCGTCAGGATCTTCGGCTACTGGCACAGGGACTTCGACGAGATCTATGACGGAATGATCTACTGCGTCATGGTGGGCATGGGCTTCGCCGCGGTGGAGAACATACTGTACGTTCTCGGAAACGGTGTGAGCGTCGCCATTGCCAGGGCGCTGACCGCCGTGCCGGTGCACGCTGTGTTCGGCCTTCTGATGGGCTACTACCTGTCCCTTTCCAAGTTCGACGCGGCCGGGCATACGAAGTACGCCATAGCCAGCCTGCTGGCTCCGGTGATACTGCACGCAGCCTACGATTTCCTGCTGATGGTGGGATACCTTCCCGCGCTCCTTCTGGTGATCGTCATCATCAACCTGATGTACAAGAGGAGCTTCTTCCTCATCAGGAGCGTCTACGCCATACCGCCCATCGTGCCTTTCACGGACCCGGAGACCGGGATCACCTACATCCCGGATTACCCCACCCCGGATGAGCTGGACGCCGTACCCGACTCCCAGAAGACGATACGTCCGCCCCAGGCTCCGTACATGCCGCCCGTGACAGACGGCACAGACGGCGGGGAAAACAGTCAGAACTGATCGAAAAAAAAGTGCCGCCGTTATGGCGGCATTTGTTCGCTTATGTCAGTTTTCGGAAGAAGGCTCCCCGGAATCGTCTGTCTGCTCCGCCGGGGGCTCAGTGCTCTCGAGGCTCCTGATCATCTCCTCCGGCGAGGGGCGCTGCCTGCCGTGGCTGGAAAGGATCCAGACGAAGGTGATGCCGTCCCGTTCCCCCACGAAATACGTATTGTACACGTCGCCGCCCTCGGGATAACGGAACACGGTGTACTCCGTGCCGGCAATGGTCTCCCCGGACAGGGAGGTGGAGGCGGGAGCCTGAATATCCCGTATCAGGAGCTGCGCGTAGTCCGCGGGATTCATGGCGACGCCGCAGGTGGCCACGCAGTCCGTCACCAGAAGCACGGCGCAGCAGTTGCCGGAGCTGTCGTTTATGGCCGTCTCGCAGTAAACCCCTCCGGAGAAGATGTCCGTCTCCTCCGTGACGCACTGTATGCCGGTGCCTTCGAGAAGGGATGCGGGGTCGCTTCTGACCGAAGCTCCGTCGGGCAGGGTGAGGGAGAAGCCCAGGGAAGGATTCGTATAGACCCCTGCTTCCCAGTACCCGGCCGAGTAGGTCCTTTCGGGCGCCGGCTCTGCGGCCGGTTCCTCCGCTCGGAGGGAGCAGGAGCAGGCCAGCATAAGGCACAGGATGATTACAGATAAAGCTTTGAAAACTCCGCAGTGTTTCACGGGAGCCTCCCGGGTGGTGGTTTCCCCGCAATTATATCAGCAAAACCCGAAGATTTCAAAGGAGAACGCAAATGGAAAGATTTGAGGATTACGTTTACGAGCATATCGATTTCGACGAAATGATCCCCCGGTGCCGGGAAGCGGTGTCCATGATGGATCATGCGGCGGATTTCGGAGCCTTCGAAGAAGCTGTCAGGCTCTTCGATTCCCTGCACAGAAGGGTGGAGAACGCCGCCTGCCTGTGCGAGATCAGGCATACCTCGGACACAAGGGACGAATACTACAGCGCCGAGCAGGATTACCTGGACGAGCGGATGCCGGAATTCGAGGAGGTCCTCACGGATTTCGCCCGTGCCTTCCTCAGGGAGGATATGAAGGAAGAAGCCGCGTCCAGGTGGGGGGAGCATACCCTGACCAAGTGCCTGTTCCAGGTAAAATGCTTCGATCCCTGCCTGATCGAACTCAAAAAGAGGGAGAACGCCCTGATGAGCCGCTACCAGAACATCATGGCCTGTTCGGAAGCACTCTTCGACGGAAAGAAGCTCACCCTTCCCGCCCTCATGAAGTATTTCCGCTCCCCGGAGCGCTCCGTGCGCGCCGGTGCCATGAAGAGCCTCGGGGAATTCCTGCACTCTCTGGAGGAGGAGCTGGATCCCCTCTTTTCGGAGATGGTCTCGGTCAGGACCGAGATGGGAAGGCTCATGGGATTTGGCAGCTACGTGCCCCTGGGCTATCTCAGTATGAGGCGCTACGATTACGCTCAGGAGGACGTGGAGCGCTACCGCCAAAAGATCAGACAGTTCCTCGTGCCCCTGGCCAGGGACATAAAGGAGAAGCAGGCGCAGCGCACCGGTGAGAGCAGGGCACTGTTCCGCGACAACTGGTTCGAGTATCCCCAGGGCAATCCCGCCCCGAAGGGGGACGCCGGGGAACTGACGGAGGCGGCGGAAAAAATGTACTCGCAGATGGGGGAGGAATGCTCCGAACTGTTCGGCATCATGAAAAGATGCGGCCTGTTCGATCTCGAGAGCCGTCCGGCAAAGGCCCAGGGAGGCTACTGCACCTTCATCCCGGGACACGGGGTACCCTTCATCTTCGCGAACTTCAACGGCACCTCCGACGACGTGGAGACCTTCACCCACGAGTTCGGCCATGCCCTGAACTCGTGGTTCACAAGGGAGTGCGAGCTCCTCATACAGCAGGAAATCACCATGGAGACCGCGGAGATACATTCCACCACAATGGAATTTCTGACCCACCCCTTCATGGAAGGCTTCTTCGGGGAGGACGCGGACCGCTACAGGTATTCCCATCTTGCCGGCACCGTCTTCACCATGGTCTACGAGTGCTGCGTGGACGAGTTCCAGCACAGGGTATACGGGGATCCCTGCCTGTCCGCGGACGAAAGGAAGGCCCTGTGGCACCGCCTGGAGAGCGAATACATGCCCACCTGGGACTTCGACGGGGACGAAAACCTCTCCAGGGGCCTGTACTGGCTGAGGCAGCTGCATATCTTCGAGTGCCCCTTCTACTACATAGACTATTCCCTTGCTTCCTTCTGCGCACTGCAGTTCTACGGCATCATGAAGAAGGATCCGAAGGAGGCATTGGACAGGTACGCGGCTCTGAGCCGCCTCGGAGGCTCGGTGAGCTTCAGGCAGCTGC
>JAGACT010000160.1 GCA_017613995.1 Eubacteriaceae bacterium | reverse complement strand
CGATAAAGGCGAAAGCCGTGGTCTGGTGCTGTCCCTCGAGAAAAGCTATGGGGGCCAGCAGCGCTATGGCCGCCCCAGCCGAGGCGCCGGACGAGACGCCCAGCACGTAGGGGTCGGCGATGGGGTTGAGGACCAGCGCCTGCATGGCCGCGCCGCAGATCGAGAGCCCCGCTCCCACGAACAGGGCGAACAGGGTCCTGGGCAGGCGGATCTGCCATATGATCTTGAAGTGGCTGATCTCGAACTCCCCGGCGTTGAGAGCCGCGTCCGAGTGGAAGATGTGGTCGTTCAGCACCGAGTATACTTCATCAAATGGCAGCTCCGTGGCGCCGATGCTCACGGTATAAACCAGTGAAAACAGCATCAGCGCCGTCAGAACCGCGTAAAGGATCACATGCCAGGTTCTGTTGTTCATTGCGGGATCTGCTCCTTACTGGAACAGTTCCGGATAGAAATATTCCGCCATGGTGCGGCATGCCCTGGGAGCGCGGATATCCTGCATGACGTCCACCAGCGGAATCACCAGGAAGCGGTCGTTGACCACTGCGGGGATCATGTTGCAGGCTTCGTTGCTCTTGATGTAGTCGATCTTTTCATCGACGGTCTGGCTGCCGTAATCGTTAATGATGATGATATCGGGGTTCGTGGCCACCAGGGTCTCCACGGAGCAGTAGAACCAGCGGGAATCGGCCATCTTCCTCGTGGCGTTTATTCCTCCGGCCAGTTCGATAAGGTTGCTCTCGAGGCCCGCGGCGGTGGTATAGATCTGGTCCTCCTTGTACATGTCGAACACGAATACCACGGGCTTGTCCTCATCCTTTACGTCCTTGACGATGTCCTGGGTGGCGGCGATATCGGCTTTCATCTGGGCGATGAGCTCTTCCGCCTTATCCTCGCACTTGAAGATCATGCCGAGGTTTCTGATATCGGTGTAAATATCCTCCACGGTCTCGTCGGGCACGATGGTCCCGGTGATGGTCAGGCACTGTATGCCCTCGGCTTCCAGCTGTTCGTAGGTGCCCCAGGCGGTGTCCTTGAACGCGCTGACCTGGCCTATCAGCAGGTCGCAGCCGCTGGCAACGGCGTTCTCGTTGGAACGTTCGATCTCGGGAATGTCCTTGAAATACTCCTCCAGTTCGGGAAGGGGCACTTCCGCGGGATTGGTATGGACGTTCTTGCCGACGATATACTCTCCCAGGCCCAGCATCACCATGTTCTCCGCGGAATACAGGTTCGCGCACAGCACCCCGGTGGGCATGCTGGTGAAGGTGAGGGTCCTGTCGCCGTTCTGGATGACCACCGTTCCGTATTCGTCATCCTTCTTTCCGCCGTCTCCCGACGAGCCGCATCCGGCGAACACCGTGGCGGCCATGATCAGCACCATGAGTACGGCAGCAAATTTTCTGAGCTTCATTTTTATTCCTCCTTAACAGCTCGTATTTTCGAGTCTTCCAATAAAAAAGGCTTTCCTTCTTCCGGAAAGCCATGCTGTCTGAACGCGCTGGATGAATGTGCCTCAGATGAGATACTTTCAGTGGAAGATACTCACCGTTCCATCCAAGCAGAGATCTGACTCGGGGAATATCCCCACACAGTGACCCGATCGTCCGGGATTCGCACCCGGTTCCCTTTTAACCGGCAGCGAGGCTTCGCGGCCGGACTCGGACAGTACTTAAGAGTACTATATCACAGATTTCGGCATTGTAAAGATGATTTTCAGATTTCGGACCGTTCGGGGCAGAAAAAAAGATCCGCCTTTCGGCGGATCCCGGGTTCCTGCAGCTTATCCTTCGATCATGATGGTCTTCTTTTCGGGTATGACCTTCTTCGCTTCCTTCTTGGGGACCGTGAGCTTCAGCACACCGTTTTCGAAACGGGCCTTTATCTCATCCTCGGTGATCTGTTCGCCGACGTAGAAGCTCCTGCTCATGGTGCCTGCGTATCTTTCGCGGCGGACGACCCTGCCTTCGTTATTCTGCTTTTCCTCGTCGAGCCCCTTTGAAGCGGTTATGCTCAGATATCCGTCATTGAGCTGAAGCTCGATCTCGTCCTTGGTGAAGCCCGGAAGATCGACGTCCACGTCGTAATGGTCCTCGTGCTCGTGCACGTCGGTGGCCATCATATGGGAAGCCCTGGAGCCGTAAAGCTTCTTCTCGGTCTCGTCATTGAGCCATCTGAAGGGTCTCATATCATCCATCCACGTATCAAAGAAATCATTATTGAAGATGCTCGGTAACAACATTTTATTTTCCTCCTTACCGTATCTTTATAATCTCTGTTTCGTGATGGGATCATCTTTTCTCCCTCTCACAGCACCATTATACTCCGATTATCAGCACTGTCAATAGGTGAGTGCTAATTCTCATCATTTTTTAATATTTCTGCGTCCGTATGCTGTTTTCTGTTGTAGCAGGATGAATTATGTGCTACAATTTTTACGTAAACCGAACAGGTGCTGCGCACGCAGCTCAAAAGGGAACCGGGTGGGAATCCCGGACGAACCGGTCACTGTGTAAGGCCGAGCCGTACATCATATGTCATTGCGAAAGCGAGAAGGCGTACGGAAATGCCGAAGTCAGGAGACCTGCCTGCAAGGTAAGATGGGTATCCTCCGGAAACAGGCAGCGCATCACCTTCTTTGATTTGCCATGGACCGCTTCCGGAAAGGAAGCGGTTTTTTTACGGAAAGGGCCCGGGAATATTTATCTATTTGGAGGAGAGTATGAAACTCAGAAAAAAATTTGCCGTACTTATCGCGCTCCTTCTGGTCCTGACTGCCGCAGCCGGATGCGGCAGTTCCGGAGGAAACGGAGGGGGAGGCGGGAAACAGTCCGATTCGGAACATTATCCCGTGACAATTTCGATCTACAATTACGCCAAGGAACCTATCGAGGTCACGTTTGAATCATGCCCGCAGAGGGTCG
>JAGACT010000159.1 GCA_017613995.1 Eubacteriaceae bacterium | reverse complement strand
GCCTTGGTCAGGATCTCCTCGTCGATGCCGTGGATCTTGATGTCCATCTGGATGGCGGTGATGCCTTCCGCGGTGCCGGCTACCTTGAAGTCCATATCTCCGTAGAAGTCCTCCACGCCCTGGATGTCGGAAAGCACGCAGATCTTGTCCTCGGTCTTGATGAGGCCCATGGCTATTCCGGCCACGGGGGCCTTGATGGGAACGCCCGCGTCCATAAGGCTGAGGGTGGAACCGCACACAGATGCCTGGGAGGTGGATCCGTTCGAGCTCAGGACTTCCGAGACCACTCTGATCGAGTAGGGGAATTCATCCACGGAGGGGATCACCGGTTCAAGGGCTCTCTCCGCCAGGGCTCCGTGTCCGATCTCACGTCTTCCGGGGCTTCCGATACGTCCGGTCTCGCCCGTGGAATAGGGCGGGAAGTTGTACTGATGCATGTATCTCTTGGAATCCTCTTCGGTGAGGCCGTCGAGGATCTGGTTGTCCCTGAGGGTGCCGAGGGTAACGACGCTCATGACCTGGGTGAGTCCCCTGGTGAAGATGCCGCTGCCGTGGACTCTCTTGAGCTTGCCGACCTCGCAGGTTATGGGCCTGATCTCGGTAAGGGTCCTTCCGTCGGGACGGACTCCGTCCTCGCTGATCTTCTTTCTTACGATCTCCTTGAGGATCTTCTCGGATATCTCGACGATATCGGAAGCTCCCTCGGGGAACTGCTCCGTATACTTCGCGACGAGGGCTTTCTGGGCCGCTTCCGTCTTGGCGTCTCTGGCGATCTTGTCGGTCTCCTCGAGCACTTCGGTGAACAGCTCGTAGGCCTCGTCATGGATCACGTCATAGATGGCGTCGTCGGGCCTGTGATAGGGTATGTCTGCCTTGGCCTTTCCGACCTGGGCGATGATGTCCTTCTGGAATGCGACGATCTTCTTGATCTCCTCATGGGCGCTGAGGATGGCTTTGATCATTATGTCCTCGCTGACCACGTTGGCTCCGGCTTCCACCATGAGGACCGCTTCCTCGGTACCTGCCACCGTGAGGTTCAGGTCCGACATGCTCCTCTGTTCGCTGGTGGGGTTCACCACCAGTTCGCCGTTTACCAGTCCCATGTTGACCGCGCCCACGGGGCCGTCAAAGGGAATGTCCGAGATGCACAGTGCCAGGGACGCGCCGTTGAGGGCGGTGATCTCGGGCAGGTTGTCATACTCGACGCTGACGACTGTCGCCACTACCTGGACGTCGTTTCTGAATCCCTTGTCGAACATGGGTCTGAGGGGACGGTCGATGAGTCTCGCGGAAAGGGTGGCCTTGTCGGAGGCTCTGCCTTCTCTTCTGAGGAATCCTCCGGGGATCCTTCCGACAGCATAGAGCTTCTCCTCGTAGTTGATGCTGAGCGGGAAATAGTCCAGGCCCGGTTTGGGCTCCTTGGACATGCAGGCGGTGATGAGCACCGATGTGTCGCCGTAGGAAACGAGGGCCGAACCGTTGGCGAGTCTTGCCAATTCACCGGTCTCCACAACGAAGGGACGTCCGGCGAAATCTGTTTTAAATGTCTGTTTCAATTTTTCCTCCTGATTACCTTAAAAAGAGGCTTCCGTATCATTGTACGGGCATTTTTTTAAAGCCTTGTAATTCAACCTGTTTATTGTATCATACTAATTCTTTCTAACGAACATATATGCGCAGAAAAGTTCCCTTTTTACGGGATTTTCCGCCTGCGGCTCCCCTTAACACGGGATACGGGACCCTTGTTCTTCACCGGGGGACCGGGAGCGAATCCTTGCGGTCGGATCCTTTTTTTGAAATTCGGAGGGCAGAGGCTGCCTCCGACGCTTCCCGGAAACGAATCTGCCCGCTGAAGCTCCCGCCTCACCCCCCGCGGATATTGCAAGAGGAGCGGCACTGAGTGTATAATTGAGTTACGGAGGAAAAACCATGAAGAAAAAACAGATAATCACTTCTGACGCTCCGGGAGCGATAGGTCCCTACTCCCAGGGCATCGCAGCCGGAGATCTGATATTCGTTTCGGGACAGATACCGGCGGATCCTTCTGACGGAAGCTTTCCCGAAGGCATAGAAAAGCAGACCGAAAGAGCGCTGCTCAACGTGAAGGCGGTGCTGGAGAGCGCCGGATCGGGGCTGTCCGGCGTGGTGAAGACCACGGTGCTCCTGAAGAACATGGACGATTTCGCCGCCATGAATTCGGTGTACGAAACATTCTTCGGCGAGCCCTGCCCCGCCAGAGCGGCCTACGAAGTTGTCAGGCTTCCCAAGGACGCCATGGTGGAGATAGAAGCGATAGCAGTAAAGACCAAAAAGAACAGGAAAGAGGATAAAAAGAAAAAATGAGAATAGCCGCGACCCATGATGACAACGGGGAGATCTTCCAGCATTTCGGATACTCCCAGCAGTTCAAGATCTATGACACCGACGCCTCTGGCATCGTGAATTCCGTGGTCATACATACCGACGGGAACGGTCACGACGCCCTGGCTGAGTTTCTGGCCCAGTGCGGAGTGAGCGTGCTGATCTGCGGAGGCATAGGCTCCGGCGCCCAGAGGGCGCTCCTTGAGAACGGCATAGTCCTCTACGGAGGCTGCAGCGGCAGCGCCGACGACGCGGTAAGAGCCCTTCTCGGGGGAGAGCTGAGCTATGATCCCAACGTCAAATGCGACCATCACTGCTCGAACGAGGGCGAAGATCACCTCTGCGGACACCACCATGCGCAGGGAGAGCACTGCGGCTGCCATGAGGAAGACCATGAGCAGTGCGCCTGTCACGCCCAGAAGGAAGCGTGACGATATCCCCGCTGCGGGGTGTAAGGGACGGTCCAACGGATCCAGGTTGCGGCATGAGCATCGGCCCATGCCGTCTTTTTCATGCTCCCGTACCCTGAAAAATGAGGGGAAAGGGGCTGTCTCTTTGCTTTACGGGCCAGGAGTGCTCCGATTCTTTTTCCGTTCTCCTCGTCAAATATTGAAAAAACCCTGTAAAACTGATATAATCAATCAGATTAACCTACGGAGAGATTGCCATTATGAGCAAAGTAACATTCGATTATTCCCTTCTGAACGTGACCAATCAGGATTTCTCCATGTTCGAACAGAGCGTGCAGCTGGCGCATGAACAGCTCCACAACGGAGCGCTCAGATACACCGACTGGGTGGATTACCCCCTGAGCATTCCTTCTGAACTGATCCGGGACATACAGAAGACCGCGGACGAGATAGCTTCCAGGGCCACCGCAGTGGTGGTCATCGGCATAGGAGGAAGCTTCCTGGGAGCCAAGGCAGGCTATGACATGATGATCAACGAGTTCAACACTCCCCAGGGACGCCCCCGTCTCTATTTCGCAGGATGCAACATGAGCGCCACCTACCATGCCCGCATCATGAAGGCCGTGAAGAACGACGACGTCTGCGTCATAGTGGTCTCCAAGAGCGGCACCACG
>JAGACT010000158.1 GCA_017613995.1 Eubacteriaceae bacterium | reverse complement strand
TAGGGTCTGGCCTCTTCATCCCATTTCTTTGGACCGGGGATGTAACAAAAGTTCCCCCAGCACATGAGGAGTCCCGTAAATACTTTCTTCATCGGATCTCCTCCCCTGCGAATCTGTCGTTTATCTCTGCAATCTTCTGGAGGATCTCCGGCACCTCTTCATCTTTAGAATATATGGTCGGGAAGCCGAACCACATCTCGACGGCTGCGTCGCACTCCGCTGCCAGCATCTTGTCTATCTCCGCCAGGCCCTTGCGGTACTTCTCCACCGATTCCGAATAGTCGATGGCGTCCGAATACATGAAGTCCGAGACGAAGATCAGGCTGTCGAAGGTGTGGCAGAGTTCCCTGAGCTCGGCAGTGATCTTGCGCGGCGCGGAGTAATAGATGCTGCCATCCTCCCTGAACATCTCGTTTGAAAGCAGGGCCGTGACGGAATCTATGAGGTACACCCCCTCCGGGTCATGCAGCTCCTGAGACAGGTTCTTGCCGGCTTCGATGGTGCGGAAGCCCATGCCGTTCCTGTCCTGACGGTGACGCTCGACCCTTGCCAGATCCTCGTCGTCGTGAGGGATCATGGTCGCCACATAGTAAAGCGGCCGCCCCGACTCCTTTGCCATCTTCACGGCCAGGTCCTGGGCGAAGGACGATTTTCCGTTCTTGGCTCCTCCTGAAATAAATACGTTCATAGTTTTCCCCTTTGTATTCCCCTTTGGCGCAAAACATGCGCCCCTGTTTATAATTCTTTTCTCTGCCTACTCTAGAAGAAGTTTCCTGTCTTCCTCTGCTCCAGATAATCGGCGTCGATGGATCCCTCGTCGTAGGTGGCCATCAGGTTCATGGTTGCGCAGGCCGTCTCCATGATCTTGAAAGCTATTGGGCAGCCCGAGCCTTCGCCCAGGCGCATGCCCAGGTCGAACATGGGTCTCATGCCCAGCTCCTCCATGGCTATCACGTATCCCTGCTCTCTGGATTTGTGGGAGGCGAACATGAAGTTCCTGGCCTTGGGAGCGAGTTTCGCTGCCGCCAGAGCCGCCACGGCGGAGATGTAGCCGTCGATCACCACGGGTATGCGGCAGAGGGCGGCTGCGACGTAGGCGCCGGTCATGGCGGCTATGTCGAAGCCGCCGACGTTCCTTATCACGGTCAGGGGGTCCAGCCCGGCGTTGGCCGCGGCTGCCTCCCCTACTATCTGGATCTTTTTTGCAAGGCCCTCGTCGGTGAGACCGCCTCCGCGGCCTACCACGGCTTCGGCTGACCGTCCGGTCAATGCGCTCAGTACGCAGGCTGAGGTGGTGGTGTTACCGATGCCCATCTCGCCGATGCCGAAGAGCTGGATTCCCGCGTCCTTGAAGGCCTTCACGGCTTCAACTCCCGTGAGGAATGCCTCTTCAAGCTGCTCCTCTGTCATAGCAGGCTCTTTTGCCAGATCGGCTGTGCCGGGGGCCAGTCTCCGGTTCACGATCTTCGTCGTGATCCTGCCCTCCTCCAGCATGTCGTCCGTCATGAGGACCTCCGGGATGTCCATCTTGACACCCATGTTCACCACCAAAAGGTCGAAACCCCAGTATTTGGCCATGGAGCTCACGCCGGTGAAGCGGCGTGGCATGTTGATGGTCTGGGAGTAGGTCACCGACTGCGGCGCGGATGCCACGCCTTCACAGCAGACGCCGTTGTCGGCGGAGAATACCGCCACAGCCTGGCGCTTGACTTCGTTCTTCACCTGTCCGGTGATTCCTGCCATGCGGACTGTGATGTCCTCCAGGTAGCCCAGGGCTCCCGTGGGTTTGGCCAGCTGTTCCTGGCGTGCCTCGGCGGCCTTCACCGCTTCGCCGTCCAGGTCGCCGGTGCGCTCTACTTCATTTAATATATCTTGTATCTTTTGCTTGTTGTCCATGATCGTTCTGTCAGTTCATTTTGATCCTGGGGTAGTCCTCCAGGAAAGCCGCCATTATCTCAAGTATGGTCTCGCACTTGCCCTCGGTGACCTCGATGTTCAGAGGCATCAGGGGCTCGTGGAGAGACCTGCGGAGAAGGCACCAGCCTTTCAGACCTTCCAGTCTGAAATTGATACGGACGCCCTCGTAGTTGGGTTCCACCAGGGATATGCCCAGACCGCTTTCGTGCTTGTAGTTCACCCAGACCTTCAGCCCGGCCAGCACTTGGTCGGCGTAAAGTCCGGGATCCCTTCCTTCCACCGGAAGCCTGACTTCCGTGGCTTCCAGAGGTTCCTTCAGGCTGGATATCATATCGCTTATGGATGCGCCGGATCTTTTGAGCTGTGCTGCCTTGATCACGATCCTGGCCGCGAGGTAAGCTCCGTCGTCCAGCCAGAAGTTCTCCTTGTATGCCGCATGACCGGATGTCTCGATGGCCAGCTGGCTGTCGGTTCCGGCCTCGTTCAGTTCGATGGCCTTGTTGATCACGTTCCTGTAGCCCCTCTTGAATCTCAGGTGCTTCAGCCCCAGGCACTCGGTGAGGTACTCGGTGAGCTCATCGGAAGTGATGGAGTCGGTGACCACGGTGGTGCCCGGATGATCCACGGCGATAAGGGCAGCAGCCAGCGCCACGATGCCGTTTCTGGCTATCTCCCTGCCCTGACCGTCCACTGCTGCGGAGCGGTCAACGTCGGTATCGAAAATCAGGCCGAAGTCAGATCCGCTGTCCAGCACCGCGCGGGATATGGCCTTCATGGCCTCCTTGTCCTCCGGGTTGGGCCTGTGGTTAGGGAAGCTGCCGTCGGGCTCCAGGAATACCGAGCCGGATATGTCTGCTCCCAGGGGCGCCAGTATGTTTTTCGCAAAAAATCCGCCCCCGCCGTTTCCGGCGTCCACTGCTATCTTGAGGTTTCTGAGCGGGTGCTCCGGATCCTCCGGATCATCCACTCCCATGATTATCATGTTTCGAAGATATGCCTCGTAGGTGGACATCAAATCCACTCTGTCGGCTGCTCCCCTCACCTGGATCACAGGGGGAAGGTCGCCTGATGACAATTCCTCGGCATAGGTGATGATCTCGGCGATGTCTGTTTTGTTCAGACCTCCGTCCTTCGAGAAGAACTTGAAGCCGTTCCTGTTCCAGGGAAGATGGGATGCGGTGACCATGACTGCCCCGTCGCACTTGAAGTTGTCGAAAACGGTGGACATGAACATGGCAGGCGTGGATGCCTGTCCGCAGTTCAGTACGCTCAATCCTTCGGATACCAGCGCTTCAGCCGCCCAGGCGGTCAGGTCCTCCGAGCTCAGCCTGGGATCGTGTCCCACGGATATCCTCATCTCCCAGGGGTCCACCCCGGTCTTCTTCGAGAGCCAACGGGCGAAGCCCTTCATCAGGACCTCAGTTTCGGGCCTTCCAAGGTTGACGTGCTCGTTTTCGATGCCCTCCAGGGCGATGCCGCGGATGTCTGAACCGTTCTGCAGTCTCTTCAGTTCCAAAGCCATATGATCTCCTATCCACGGGGATTCAAAAACTCCCCCATAATAATACTATTTTACTACAGGGGAGCCTTTTTTTCAATTGCTTTGAAGCTGTATTCAGTCGTCGAGAACGATCAGGGTGAAATGATATGCACCTCCGATAATAATATGTTCACACTAAAAAACGGAGAGCTTGTTTTCCATAAGCCTAACGAGTTTCATAACCTTGCAGGCGACGGTGAG
>JAGACT010000157.1 GCA_017613995.1 Eubacteriaceae bacterium | reverse complement strand
TCCGGAGCCTCCATCGAGCGGGCGGAGGACAGACTGGAATTTAGGACCCTCTGCGAGGAGCTGGGGGAGCCGATACTGCCTTCCAGGACCGTCACCACCATCGAAGAGGGCATCTCCGCGGCAGATGAGATAGGCTTTCCGCTGGTGCTGCGCCCCGCCTTCACCCTGGGAGGCACCGGAGGGGGCTTCGCCGAGGATCCGAAGGAATATCCCGACATGCTGAAAAACGCCCTGTCGGTCTCTCCCGTGCACGAGGTGCTGGTGGAAAAGAGCGTGAAGGGCTTCAAGGAGATAGAGTACGAGGTGGTGAGGGACGCTTCCGATACCGCCATCACCGTCTGCAACATGGAAAACGTGGACCCGGTGGGCATCCATACGGGGGATTCCATAGTGGTATGCCCCTCCCAGACCCTGACGAACCTGGAATACCAGATGCTGCGCGGCAGCGCCCTTAAGATCATAAGGGCCTTAAAGATAGAGGGGGGATGCAACGTCCAGTTCGCCCTGGATCCAAACTCTTTGCAGTACTATCTGATCGAAGTCAATCCCAGAGTGTCCCGTTCCTCCGCCCTGGCCTCCAAGGCCAGCGGATACCCCATAGCCCGGGTGTCCGCCAAGATCGGCGTGGGCATGACCCTGGACGAGATAAGCCTGGCCAACACCCCTGCCTGCTTCGAGCCGGCCCTGGACTACGTGGTGACCAAGCTGCCCCGCTTCCCCTTCGACAAGTTCATCGACGCGGACAATACCCTGTCCACCCAGATGAAGGCCACGGGGGAGGTCATGAGCATAGGCCGCACCTTCGAGGAAAGCCTTCTTAAGGGCATTCGTTCCCTGGAGAACGGCTGCTTCCACCTGCACATGAAAAAGTTCGATGAGATGCCCTCCGGCGAACTCATGGACTACGTCAGTGCGGGCACCGACGATCGTATCCACGCAATAGCCGAGCTTATCCGCCGCGGAGCGGACGAAAAGGAGATCGCTACACGATCCGGCATAGACCGCTGGTTCATAAAGGGAGTCTCCCGCATCGTTTCCGAGGAAGGCAACCTGGCGGATCGTCCCTGGGACGAAGAGGAGCTTCGAGCCGCAAAGAGGATGGGCTTTTCCGACAGGGAAGTATCCCTTCTGTGGAACACCGGCGAAAAGGAGGTCTTTGCCTTCAGAAGGGATCACGGTATCGTTCCCGTCTACAAGATGATCGACTCCTGCGCTTCGGAATTTAAAAGCTACATCCCTTACTTCTACTCCACCTACGAGGAAGAGAACGAATCGGAGGTCTCGGACAAGAGGAAGATCATTGTTCTGGGCGCCGGCCCCATCCGCATAGGACAGGGAGTGGAGTTCGACTATTCCACGGTGCACGCCGTTCAGACGATAAAGCGCTCCGGCTTCGAGGCCATAATCATCAACAACAACCCGGAGACCGTATCCACGGACTACACCTGTTCAGACAAGCTCTACTTCGAGCCCCTTACCGCCGAGGACGTGATGAACATCATCGAGCTGGAAAAGCCCGAAGGGGTCATTGCCACCCTGGGGGGCCAGACGGCCATCAACCTGGCGGATCCCCTGAGGGAGAGGGGAGTCACTCTTATCGGGACGGACTGCGACGCCATCGACCGGGCAGAGGACAGGGACCTGTTCGAAAAGCTCCTCATCTCCCAGGGGATACCCCAGCCCGAGGGAAGGGCCGTCACGGGGATACAGGCCGGCATCGACGCGGCAAAGGAGATAGGCTACCCCGTGCTGGTGCGCCCCAGCTTCGTGCTGGGAGGCAGGGCCATGCAGATCGTGGCCAAGGAGCAGTCCATGTGGGAATACCTCAGGAGCGCCGTGGCGGTGGACGAGGACAAGCCCGTGCTGGTGGACCGCTACATCCGCGGAAAGGAAGTGGAGGTGGACGCGGTCTGCGACGGAAAGAGGGTCTTCGTGCCGGGCATCATGGAGCTGGTGGAGCGCACCGGAGTGCATTCCGGGGATTCCATCAGCGTGTATCCCTCATTCTCCCTTTCGGATAAGGTGAAGGAGACCATCCTGGACTACACCGAAAAGCTGGGCCTGGCCATAGGCATCAAGGGCCTGTTCAACATACAGTTCATAGTGGATCCAGATGAGAACGTCTGCGTGATCGAGGTCAATCCCCGATCCTCCCGCACGGTGCCCTTCCTGTCGAAGGCCACGGGTTATTCCCTGGCGGACATCGGGACCCTGGCCATCCTGGGAGTGTCCCTCGAAGAGCAGGGGATCACGGATCGCTATCCGGCGGAGAGGCGCCGCTACTACGTGAAGGTGCCCGCGTTCTCCTTCTCGAAGCTGATGGGGATGGACGCGTATCTCTCGCCGGAGATGAAATCCACGGGAGAGGCCATAGGATACGACGAAAAGATCCACAGGGCCGCCTACAAGGCCATGATAGCTTCGGGCCTGTCGCTTCCCAATTACGGTACTGTGCTGGTGAGTGTTGCGGACGAGGACAAGGAGGAAACAGTCCCCCTTATCCGCCGCTTTTACGACATGGGGTTCAACATAGAAGCCACCAGCCTTACCGGGGAAGTGCTCAGGGAGCACGGTATCCGCACCAGGATCCTGGGAAAGCCCAGCGAGGGCAGCGAGGAGGTGCTGGATTCCCTGAGGGCGGGCTACGTCAGCTACGTGGTCAACACCAGGGCGATCCTCTCCGGGATACACTACGGCGACGGCGTGGCCATAAGGCGCATCGCCGCTTCCCGGGGCATCACCATGCTGACCAGCCTGGATACGGTGAGGCTCCTGCTGGACGTGCTGGAGGAGATGACCCTGGGAGTGTCCACCATAGACGCGGATAAGTGAAAAAAACTGACGGGTATTGAAAGCAGGTATCCGAAACAGGCAGTCCCCCCCGGCAATGTCATTAAGTTGAGATGACGCATTTTCCCCCCCAAGCTGCTTATTATAGCAGGGGGGGATTTTTTATTGGAAAGTACTTTACATGTGACCGAATATGTGAGGCCGCATTCGCTGTCTTACTAATGGAAACGAAATCCATTTAAAAAAGAGATATATGTCTTGATGCTATCGTAAAAGTGTGATGCTATCGTATCGTAGAATTAAAGGATGGGGAATATGCCGCTTTTGAAATAAAGCTAAGCGATGGCAGCATACAGGACGCTATCAGCAGTTTGAGCAAATACTGGAAAAAAGTTGAGAAGAAACCGGCATTCATGTGTGTAATCGTTGGCCATCTGGATACTGTCATGAGAGATCCTGGGACCGGGGTGTTTATTATCCCAATCACATCACTGAAATCGTAACAATTCCATAAGAAAGCAGGTACCCGAAACAGGCACTCC
>JAGACT010000156.1 GCA_017613995.1 Eubacteriaceae bacterium | reverse complement strand
TCTACGAGTACGGCTGCGCCCTCTTCCGCAAGAGGATCGAATGCGCCCTCATGCTCAAGGCCGACGAAATGACGCAGGACGCTCCCGAATGCCCCGAGGGCTTCGGCGAGTGATACGAGTCGCATAAAAAGTGCCGTTTGTGGGCAATAACGGTAATAATAACAGGGAAAACACCGCACTTGCCTTTCTTTGTATGATATAATTTTATGTACGTTTTCAGTCACCGGGGCGGCTTCCCGGTGAATAAGAGCAAGGAGATAATTCTATGAACGAGAAAATGCTCAAATATATAGCGAAAAGGTTCCTTCTCGCCATATTTACCATTTTCCTTGTCATAAGCATCACGTTCTTCGTGATGCATGCCATACCCGCCAGCCCCTTCTCCAGCGAGAAGGCCCGTTCCGACGCCGTCATAGCGGCGCTGGAGGCGAAGTACGGCTTTGACAAACCCGTGGGGATACAGTTCCTCAACTATCTGAAGGGAATACTCCACTTCGACTTCGGTCTTTCCACCGGATGGGGCGGAAACACCGTGGCGGGACTTAGAAAGGGAGGTCTGGGATATTCCGCCAGGATAGGCTTCACCGCCGCGGTGATAGCCATAACCCTGGGGATCGTCTTCGGTTCCGTGGCGGCTATAAACCGCGGTTCCCTCATGGACCGCATAGTCCAGGTGGTGACCACCGCTTTGGTGTCCATGCCCTCCTTCGTCATGGCGACGCTGCTGCTTCTGGTCTTCGCCATCAAGCTCAAGTGGCTTCCCGCCATAGGCAGCGCCCAGAACGGGCTCGTGCTGCCGGTCATATCGCTGTCCCTGTCCCCCATGAGCTACGTTACCAGGCTCACCCGCTCCAGCATGCTGGACGTGCTGGGACAGGACTACATCCGCACCGCCAAGGCCAAGGGCCTCAAGCAGAAGGTGGTCATCTTCAAGCACGCCCTGAAGAACGCCCTCTCCCCCGTCATAACCTATGCAGGCCCCATGATCGCCAACATCCTGACGGGAAGCATGGTGGTGGAAAACATCTTCGCGGTGCCCGGTCTCGGCAGGCTGTTCGTCAACAGCATGCTCAGGACCGACTACATGATGATAATGGGAGTCACCATAGTGCTGGCATCATTCATCATAATTATGAACTTCATCAGCGACATCCTCTACAAGGTCGTAGACCCGAGGATCGATCTGGGTTAAGGAGGAAGACATGAGCGGAATCAATGAAAAACTGCCTAAAAAGAATCCTCTGAGCTTCCAGATCGACCCGAGACGGTTCGAACCCGCCACGGAGGAAGAGAAGCACCAGCAGGTAAGGATGAGCGAATCGGTGTCCTTCATGAAGGACGCCATGAGGCGCCTGAGGAAGAACACCCTCGCCATGGTATGCCTGTACGTTCTCATCCTGATCATACTCGTGGCCGTGGTGGTCCCCGAGATATATCCCTACACCTACACTCAGCAGAACACCTCCGGCAAGTACCTCAGGCCCTTTGAGTACTCCGCTTCGGAGAAGGCGGCAAAGGCTGCCGGCGAAAAGGTGTTCCCCCACATTATGGGCACCGACGCCCTGGGACGCGACTACTGCATAAGGGTCATCTACGGCACCAGGATATCCCTGGCCGTCGGAATCCTGGCGGCGGTCATAGTCGTCATTATCGGCATCATCTACGGCTCCATTTCCGGATACTTCGGAGGCAGGGTGGACCTTATAATGATGAGGATAGTGGACATCATCTATTCACTGCCCGACGTACTGATCATCATCCTTCTTTCGGTGGCCATTAAGGACTGGGTGTCCCAGTCCCAGAGCCAGTTCGTCATCAGGCTCGGAAGCGGAATGATATCCATCTTCATAGTCTTCGGCCTGCTGTACTGGGTCAGCATGGCCCGCCAGGTCCGCGGACAGATCCTCTCCATCAAGGAGCAGGAATACGTGCTGGCGTCCCGTGCCATCGGGGCGAGCCCCGCAAGGATAATCAGAAAGCACATGATCCCGAACTGCGTTTCGGTCATCATAATAACGGCGGCGATGCAGATCCCCAGCGCCATCTTCACGGAGAGCTTCCTCTCCTTCCTGGGCATGGGAGTCAGCATCCCGATGCCTTCGCTGGGATCCCTGGCATCCGACGCCAGAGCCGGCATAATGAGCTATCCGTTCCTTTTGATCTTCCCGGCCATGATGATCTTCCTGATAGTGCTTTCGTTCAATCTTCTCGGCAACGGTCTGAGGGACGCCTTCGACCCGAAGCTCAGGAATTAAGGAGGTGCGTCAATGGCTTTGCTTGAAGTAAAAGATCTTAAAACATCATTCGCCACTCCCGCGGGAGAGGTAAAGGCCGTCAACGGCGTCACCTTCAACCTCGAGAGAGGAAAAGTCCTCGGCATAGTGGGAGAATCCGGCAGCGGAAAGAGCGTCACCGCCTACTCCATACTGCAGATACTGACCTACCCCGGAAAGATAGTGGGAGGAAGCATAAAGTTCGACGGTAAGGAACTGGTGGGAGCCACCGAGGAGGAGCTGCGCGCCATCCGGGGAAACAGGATATCCATAATCTTCCAGGATCCCATGACCAGCCTCACCCCCGTCTATACCGTCGGCAACCAGCTCATGGAAGCGATCCTCCTGCACACTGACCGCGACAGGAAACAGGCCGAGGAAAGGGCCATCGAGATGCTCACGCTGGTGGGCATCAACGAACCCGAAAAGAGAATGAAGCAGTATCCCTTCGAACTCTCGGGAGGAATGCGCCAGAGAGTCATGATCGCCATGGCGCTGGCCTGCGAGCCCGACATTCTGATCGCCGACGAGCCCACGACGGCTCTGGACGTGACGATACAGGCCCAGATACTGGAACTGATGACCGACCTGCAGAAAAAGCTCGGCATGGCTATCATAATGATCACCCACGATCTTGGCGTCATCGCCTCCATCTGCGACGAGGTCATAGTCATGTACGCGGGAAGAGTCTGCGAGAGGGGCTACGCGGAGGATATCTTCTACAATCCGAAGCACGAGTACACGAAGGGCCTCATGCGCTCCATCCCCAACATAGACAGCGACGATAAGGAGAAGCTGATACCCATCAGCGGCACCCCGGTGGACGTGCTCAACCTGCCCGACGGATGCGCGTTCTC
>JAGACT010000021.1 GCA_017613995.1 Eubacteriaceae bacterium | reverse complement strand
CTCCTGGAGCGCGGATGCGGAGTGTTCTGCACCGAGGCGGAGGTGAAGGCTGACTATGACGACATCAGGCTTCTTCTCGATCATTTCGGGATGTATCCCGCTGAAGACGTCGTCTACGACACCGCCCTGAAAAGAAGGGTGTTCCATAAGACCATATATCTTGAAGCCGAGAGGGAAGGTCTATGGTATCCCGCAGTCAGCTGCGGCAGCGTCGTGAAGAAGGGCGAGAGCCTCGGAAGGCTGGAGGACATCTTCGGCAACTTCATCAGGGAATATCCCGCGGAGGATGACTGCTACGTCCTGTACTACACCCAGGCCCTGGCACTGAAGCCCGGTGACGCCATGGTGGCTTACGGACTGCTCTCCTCGGAGGACTGATCACGGATTCTGATAATATGCACATTATAAATATATTATTTGAAGGAGGGAGAAGGTCATGAACAAAAAACAGATGCTGAGCAGATTTCTCCAGATCTTTCTGGTGCTGATCGGCATTAGCTTCCTGACATTTATCCTTATCTACATGGCCCCCGGCGATCCGGTCCGAGCCATGTTCGCGGCCTCGGGCACTATGCCTTCCGAGGCTGTAATGAACGAGATCAGGGAAGAGCTCGGACTTAACGATCCCGTGCTCGTACAGTACTTCCGCTGGCTCGGCAACTGCCTCAAGGGCGACTTCGGTCACTCTTATTCCACGGGCAAGCCCGTCGCGCAGCTTCTTTCGGCGAGGCTGTGGCCCACGCTGAAGCTCTCACTGCTGTCGCTGGTTCTCATGTTGATAGTCGCGGTGCCTCTCGGAATGCTTTCCGCGGTCCATCAGAACAAGCCGATAGATTTTATCGTGAGAGGAGCATCCTTTGTGGGAGTTTCCATGCCCAACTTCTGGGTGTGACTTCTCCTCCTCTATTTCATATGTCTTAAACTCGGCTGGCTGCCGGTGGTGTCCGCCGGAGGCGGCTTCAAGAAGATAATCCTTCCCGCGGTCACGCTGGCTTTCGCCATGGCCAGCAAGTATACCCGTCAGGTGCGTACCGCCGTTCTGGAAGAGCTCCATCAGGACTACGTCATCGGAGCCCGGGCCAGGGGTGCCAGTGAAAAGGAGATCCTCTGGAAGCAGGTGTTCCCGAATTCCCTGCTGCCCCTGATCACCATGCTGGGCCTTTCCCTCGGAAGTCTCCTCGGAGGAACCGCGGTGGTGGAGGTCATCTTCGGATACCAGGGCCTCGGAAATCTGGCTGTGAGCGCGATACTGAACTACGACTACAACCTGGTCCAGGGATACGTGCTCTGGGTGGCCCTGATCTACATGGTCGTGAACCTTCTGGTGGACATTTCATATTATCTGGTCGATCCCAGGATCAGAGCAGGGAGCTGAGACATGGAAAAATTCAAGACATTCATTAAAAAGAACAAGCTGTTCATGCTGTTCGCCTCCCTTGCTCTGCTGATAGTCCTGGTGGCATTGCTGACGCCGATCATCGCGCCTTACGATCCCTATGCCGCCGATCTTACCGGAGCTCTTCAGAAACCCAGCGCAGAGCACTGGTTCGGCACCGACAAGCTCGGACGCGACATATTCTCAAGAGTCCTCTACGGCAGCCGCATCTCGATGGCGTCAGCCTTCACGGTGGTGGTCATAATCCTGGTGTTCGGAAGCCTTATGGGCATACTCTCCGGATACTTCGGAGGATGGGTCGACGCAGTGATAATGAGGATGTCGGACATGATGATCGCCTTCCCTGGCATGGTACTGGCCATTGCGGTGGCCGGTATACTGGGGGCCAGCATCAAGAACGCCATCATAGCCATATCCATTGTTTCATGGACAAAGTACGCCAGGATGGCCCGCAGTCTCGTGCTCAAGGTACGCCATGTGGATTACGTGTCCGCGGCGGTGGTCACCGGTTCCAGGGTCCCCTACATCCTCAGAAAGTATATGCTGCCCAACATTCTGCCCACCATGGTCATCACAGCGGCCACCGATATCGGAGGTATGATGCTGGAGCTGGCGGGACTTTCGTTCCTGGGATTCGGAGCTCAGCCCCCCATGCCTGAACTGGGATACATGCTGAACGAAGGCAGGGCCTGGATGCAGCACGCCCCCTGGCTGATGATCTTCCCGGGTCTCGCGATCCTGGTCATCGTGGTCATTTTCAACCTTCTCGGTGACAGTCTCAGGGATGTCCTGGACGTCAGACAGGAATGATCGGAGGTGGATCAGATGCTACTTGATATAAAAGATATTTCGATAACCTACGGAAAGAACCCCAAGCCCACCGTCGAGCATGTTTCCCTCAGCATGAACGAGGGCGACATCGTTTCGATAGTCGGTGAATCCGGAAGCGGAAAGACCACGGTCATCCGCGCCGTCCTGGGCCTTCTGCCCGGCGGAGGAAAGGTCTCGGAAGGAGACATAGTCTTCAACGGCACAAGCCTTCTGTCATATGACGTGAAGCAGTGGCAGAGCCTCAGGGGGAGCCAGATATCCATGATCTTCCAGGATTCCGGAGCCATGATCAATCCCATCAGAAAGATCGGCGGACAGTACGTCGACTACATACGCCTCCACAAGGAATGCACCAAGCAGGAGGCATGGGACATGGCCTGCGACATGCTCACCAGGATGAGGCTGCCCAGCGCGGACAACGTGATGGACAGCTATCCCTTCCAGCTCTCCGGCGGTATGCGCCAGAGGGTCGGCATCGCCATGGCCATGACTTTCAACCCCAAGCTCCTTCTGGCGGACGAACCCACCAGCGCCCTGGATGTCACCACCCAGGCGCAGATCGTCAGACAGATGATGGAGCTCAGGGATGAATTCGGCACCGCGATCATCATAGTCACCCACAACATCGGCGTCGCCGCATACATGGGAGACAAGATAATAGTGATGCAGCACGGAAAGGTCGTGGACAGCGGCGACAGGGATCATATCCTGCACCATTCGCAGGATCCCTATACCCGCAACCTTATGAATTCGGTACCTACACTGGAGGGATTGCGTTATGTCTGAGAGAGAACTTGTCCTTAGCGTCAAAAATGTCACCCGCCGTTTCCCGGCTTCGGGAGGACGTTTCCTGCTGGCGAACAACAATATAAACCTTGAACTGTACCGCGGGGAGACCCTGTGCATAGTCGGCGAGTCAGGCTGCGGAAAGTCCACCCTTATGAGGATGCTCCTTTCCCTGGATACTCCCAGCGAGGGAGAGATCATATGCCTCGGCCAGAACATAGCCCATCTGAAGGGAGAAGCCTTAAGACAGCACCGCCGTCACATACAGATGGTCTTCCAGGATCCCGCTCATGCGTTCAATCCGAAGATGAAGATAAAGGATATCCTGTGCGAGCCCCTTCTCAACTTCGGCATGATCAAAAAGAGCGAGGTGGACACGAGAGCCAGACAGCTTCTGGAGATGGTGGAACTGCCCGGTGATTTCGCGGACCGTTATCCCCACAACATGAGCGGCGGACAGCGCCAGAGAGTCGGCATCGCCCGGGCCCTGGCCATAGAGCCGGATATCGTGATGTGCGACGAAGCCACCAGCGCCCTGGACGTCAGCGTCCAGAAGACGATCATCGAGCTTCTGGTCAAGCTTCAGAAGGAGCACAATATCGCCATCGGATTCATCTGCCATGACATTGCACTGGTGAGCCAGATGTCCCACAGGGCGGCTGTCATGTACCTGGGCAACATCGTCGAGATCCTTCCTTCCGACAGGATCAAGGACGGTGCTATGCACCCGTACACAAAGGCCCTTTTAGGCGCCATCTTCGATCTTAACATGGATTTCTCCAAGAAGATCGACAGCATAGAGAGCGAGATCCCCTCTCCTCTGGATGTGCCCGTCGGCTGTCCTTTTCAGGACCGCTGCGATCAGTGCATGGAGATATGCAAGAAGGAGAATCCTCAGCTCATAAAGATGGCAGACGGCCATGAAGTGGCGTGCCATCTGTACACACAGACTAGAAAGGAAGACAAATGAAGAAAAACAGACTAATCGCTTTCCTGCTGGTGATCGTCCTGGCGGTCGCGGTGGTTGTGGGCTGTTCTTCGTCGCAGGCACCCGCGAAGAAGGAACTGGTTTTCGGCGTCTCCGTATACAACACGGAGGACGCGGAGGTCCTTTCGTTCCGCAAGTATTTTGAGGAATACCTGGGACCCGCGTTCGATGTGAGTTTCATCTACTCCTCATCCATCACCGAGACCGAAGATGAGATAGCCTTCATCCGACAGCTCCATGAGCAGGGCGTACCTGGGATCATCTCGTTCCTCAGCACCG
>JAGACT010000020.1 GCA_017613995.1 Eubacteriaceae bacterium | reverse complement strand
TTTGCCGAGTTCCTTAACAACATTTCTCTCGCTCATCTTAGGATTCTCTCCTCACCTACCTGTGTCGGTTTGCGGTACGGGCCGGTATTCTCTCGATAGAAGCTTTTCTTGTCAGTGTGAAATCAGCTGCTTCGGTACTTAAATTTCCCTCCTCATCACGGATCAGTCTTGCACGGTGGATTTGCCTGCCGTACAACCTCTCGCGCTTGACCCTGTTCAACCATCCGCAGGGTCAGCCTATCCTCCTGCGTCACTCCTTCTCTCAAACGATCTACCGGGTACTGGAATCTCAACCAGTTGTCCATCGACTACGCCTTTCGGCCTCGCCTTAGGTCCCGACTTACCCCGGGCGGACGAGCCTTCCCCGGGAACCCTTAGGTTTTCGATGGGGAGGATTCTCACCTCCCTTTCGCTACTCATGCCAACATTCTCTCTTGTGTAACGTCCACCGGATTCTTACGATTCGGCTTCTCCCTTTACACAATGCTCCTCTACCACTCCGAAGAGTCCAAAGCTTCGGTAGTAAGTTTTAGCCCCGTGAATTCTCGGCGCACGATCACTCGACCAGTGAGCTATTACGCACTCTTTATTTAGAGGCTCAACTTAGGGGATACCTATTAACGTAATAATTGTGGTTTCTGTTCCCAATATAAATCTGTCAACATTCGTAAACGCATTCAAGACGGCTTCGTCAAGGATGGTGCGAAAGAACTTTGCCGAAGAGCTTGCTCCTTTACTACCGGAAGCCGTATTTCTGGAGCCTGTCATATTTCATAGGAAGTGTGAGCGAGCGTTCAACAGAGGTTGTGAAAAGGTATATCGAGGATCAGAAGGATCAATAACATAATTACTGTCAGGATAATGATAAACAGGATCCTGCGCATTCACCCACGCCCGAGCCGTTGTTCGGACGTGGTCCTCTGCGCTTTGGATAGATAAAAAACAAAAGTTGCATTTGACTTTGCTCCAATAATGATTTATAATGTCAGAAAGTAAGAAAATCCAACTTATGGAGGTTTCCATGTTAGCAGAAATACGTTCCAAATCACAGATTACACTGCCTAAAGAAATCGTTTCGTCTATGGGTCTTTCTGAAGGTGACAAGCTTGAGATCTTTCAGAAAGACGGTACCATTTACATGATCCCCGTAACGGTATATCCCAAAGGGTATATCGATGATCTGAAGGCGGAAGTCAGCCAGCTTAAAGACAGGATCCGTTCCGGCGAACAGCCGGTCTTCGACAGCATTGATGCCCTTTTCGAAAAGCTGGATGGCAAAGATGCTTAAGATAACATATTCCGATCGTTTTATTAAGCATTACAGGAAGCTGACTGACGTCGAAAAGAGGCAGCTTAAATCAAAGCTGTCGATGTTTGCCGACGATCCTTTCCATCCGTCACTTCGGACAAAACGGATACAGGGAACGGATGCATTATTTGAGTTCAGCGTTAATATGGATATCCGTGTGATCTGGTTCTTTGACGGCGAGGATGTTGTAATTCTTCTTGATGTCGGGCATCATGATATCCTGAGAGAATACTGACAGTTATGTATCTTGTTCATCGTTTTCTGCCGGCGGGGGAACAAACTTGTTTGCCTAATTCATACAAACAAGCTGAAAGAGCCATTTGCAGATCACGAAAAAAGCCGCTCTTTCCGGAAAAAGCTCCCGGAAAGAGCGGCGTGACATGATCGCTGAAAGTGTCTGATCTTTAAAAGCATCGTTTTTACATATTTTTAAACAGATCATCAAGCTGTGACGCGGCCTCTTTTTCTTTACGTGCCGCTTCACGTAAGTTTGATTCCCTCTGCTGTTTCTGCTGATCCACGGTATCTTTGTAGATCTTTCTGTATTTATCCCGTTCTTTTTTTTCAGAGGAAAACTGTTCGATATACTTCCTGGTCTCCACCGCACTGTCAAATTTTCCGATGTAAAACCAGCTGAGGCTGTCAGACAATTCCCTGTCCCTGGTACTGGAATCCCGCATGACCTGTGATGCATTTTCCGCATAGGAAAATGTCGGGTCTATATCGAACCGTATCTTTGCCAGCAGTTTCTCATCCATTCCTTCATCGCCGTCAAACAGAGTGTACCTGTGACCATTGGAATACTCTATCTCAAGCATGCCTCTGTCCTGTTTAATGCCTAAAAAGCCTACTCTGTCCGGAGCTCTTTTCTGAGTGACCCTTACAACAACCGGAGTATTATAGCCCGTATCATTATAATGCATATTTTTGTTGCCGAACGTCCTTCTCACGTACAGTGCGATGTAGTCTCCGACTTTTATGTCCTTCATATATTCTGCTCTTCGGTCCAGGTCATCGGTCCTGGCTGCGATAAGATATACTTTCATCATATTGTCCTTTACCGGGTTTTCCCCTCATTCGAATCATATCATGCGGGGAATTATAAGTGAATACCATTCAGAAAGTTTTTCATAGTACTCGGCCCATCCTGAACTCTAACCGGACTGTCGTGGATCGCTGCCTTTAAGGACAGGACACACACAATCCCCAAAGAATCCCCATATTCATATCCAGTTGATGCTTTTGAAAACTAAAAAAAGAGATAAGCGGAAATATTCTGCTTATCTCTTGGATTATCGATGGTGGAGATTAGGGGAGTCGAACCCCTGACCTTTTGAATGCCATTCAAACGCTCTACCAACTGAGCTAAACCCCCGGTCAGATATGTGATGGTTGGTGCCGAAGGGGGGGCTCGAACCCCCACGGTATTGCTACCAGCGGATTTTGAGTCCGCCACGTCTGCCAATTCCATCACTTCGGCAGTATTAACGTGCCATGTAATAATAGCACACCTTTTCCGCCATTGCAATAATAATAATGAGATTTTTTCTTTTCTCAGAGTCCCAGATCCAGCTGCTCTATGGCCTGGACTATCTCCTTCTGCCTCTCGTAGAATAGCAGGGCCTTGTTGTGGGAGAAGTAGCCGTCGCAGCCGTGATGGCTTATGAACCTGGCGCAGTAGCCGTTCACCGTGAGTTCCGTCACCAGGATAAGAAGTTCCTGTCCGGAGGGGAACACGTCGTCCGCGAATGCGAAGGCGTTCTCGGCACGGTCCTTAGCCCTCTGCACGGAGGCACTGAAATCCTTTACATATCCGTCGTACCTGTCCTTGATGGCGGCGAAGGCTTCCTTCGGATCCGTAATGCCCGAAAGGCTGATGGTCCTGGAGAAGTCCTCCAGGGAAGCGGTGACGCTTCTTAGGACATAGTTGTCCTCCACGGAAAGGTTGCCGGCGGTACGGCCTTTTTCCAGTTCCTCCCTCTTCTGTTCCACCGCCTTCGTGAGAAGAACTCTCGGATCGGCTCCTTCCTTTGCGAGATCCTCCCTCAGATCCTTCAGTACCGACAGCAGGCTCTTTAAGGATGACTCCGTGAGGCAGGCGTCCCTCATGTCCCCGGCGATGCTGTCCAGTATCAGGCCGAGAAGGGAGAGCCTCTCGTCGAAGGACGCCATGCGGGCCCTCTGCTTGATGTCGAAGGACGCTGTGCCGGAAAGGATGCTGTCCACCTGGTAATCGGAGCGGTACTTGTTGAACAGGTCGTAGTAGATGGCGAAATCTTTGGCGATACGCTTGTTCTGCAGGTACTGGACCACCAGGTTCTCATTGACGGCTATGCCCCTCTGCTCGTAGAGCTTTATCATGTCGGAAAGGTCGGACCAGCCCCTGGCGGTGACGAAGCTCTTTCCGTCCACGGTGCTCTCCACCAGGTAGAAGTCCCCCTTCTTGATGTCCAGATAGGTGCTGACGGAGGGATGGATTCCGGTGGTGACGGCGTACTCCTTCCAGGCGTTGTAGTCCGGTTCCACATCGATGCGCTTTAGACGGTCCAGGGTGACTATGTCGAATTCCCTGACGGAATTGTTGTACTCCGGGGGATTTCCCGCGGTCACCACGATCCAGCCGTCGGGCACCCTGTGGCGTCCGAAGATCTTGTACTGCAGAAACTGCAGCATGGAGGGGGCCAGGGTCTCGGAAACGCAGTTGATCTCATCCAGGAAAAGGATGCCCTCCTTGAGGTCCGTGGCCTCGATCATGTCGTAGACCGACGCGATGATCTCGGACATGGTGTACTCGGAAACGCTGTATTCCCTGCCTCCGTAGTTCTTGGTCACTATGTATGGCAGGCCCAGGGCCGACTGGCGGGTATGGTGGGTCATGGAATAGCTCACCAGACCGACTCCCAGCTCCGAAGCTATCTGCTCCATGATGGCGGTCTTGCCTATACCGGGGGCCCCCATCAGAAATATGGGACGCTGTCTTTCAATGGGGATCAGATAGTCCCCGAAATTATCCTTCGAAAAATACGCCAGCATGGCGTTCTTGATCTCTTCCTTGGCTTCCTTTATGTTCAAAGCACTCTCGCCTCCTCTGTCAGATCTTCCCTCTCAAGTATTACCTTCATCGCCCACGGCGGCACCCTGATGTCCATGAATTCGTCCTCCAGAAAAACGAAGGCGGTGTCGTAATCGGGCTTTTTGGCGGGATATATCCCGTCGCCGTCGGTGAAGTATATCAGACCCTTCAGGGCCGTGAACTCATGGGCTGCCACCAGGCTGTCCACCAGGTCGAACACGGGGCGGAAGTCCGTGCCTCCCATGCCCTTGATGGTCATGTGATCCATGTAATCCTCGAACTCCTCCTTAGAGGTGATCTTCACGTGCTCCTGGATCTCTGCGTCGCACTGCACGATGTGCACGTTGATGCGGGACGCGAAGCTCTCGGTGGAGGTCAGGATGTTATAGGTCTTCTGCACGAAGGTCTGTACCAGCTCCCCCGAAACGCTGCCGGAAGTGTCTATGGCGATGACGAAATCCCTGATGCGTTTCTGCTCCCGGTATTCCAATGGCTCCACCAGGGGCATCTTCTTGTACAGCTTGAGCCCGTAGGTATAGAAGATATAGTCGAACTCGTCGTCGTTAACCCGCATGATCTCGTGGCGCACGGCGAACTTTTTGAGGAACTCGTCGTAGTCGTATCGCTCCCGGTTTAGCTGCCGCAGGCTCTGGAGCAGTCCGTCGGCGGAGCCGCTGCGCATCTTGGCGAAGTTCTCCAGCTCCTCCTCCATCCTTTCGGACACCTTTTTCCAGTCGTCCTCCAGCGAGGATAGGCTCTGCTCGGAAAGAAGGGATGAACCCCTGTCGGAATAATCGTCGTCCTCGGTGACCAGCACCTCGTCCCCCGATACTTCCCGGTCCTCGGGCTGCTTTTCTCCCTGGCCGTCGGAGTTCTCCGAATCGGACTCCATGCTTTCGTCGGATCCCGACTCGTCCTCTCCGGCCACCTTTTTCTCCCCTTCGGTTTCTTCGGGAAGATCACGGTACCACAGTGTATGCTCGTCGGATATGAATGCTTCCCGGAGCTTTTCCGCTTCCGCCTCGGAGATCTCCTTATCCATGAGGCTGCGGTAGATCCTGTCGGCGGTGAGATTCCTCAGTTTCCCCCTCAGCTCCCCTATGATGCTCTTCTGGGCGTATACCGCCGGGGTCTCGAAGCACTTGAGGTCCAGGCTGGTGATGACGTCCTCCACCGCGATGTCGCAGGCCAGGTCCCAGCAGGCGCGGTTGATGTTCGGGGCCACGAACATGTGGCGGAACACGCAGTGCATCATCACGTGAAGAAGGTCCCGGCAGGCCACGGTGGACGCTTTCCTGTAGCGGGACAGCACGTATACGGGGCTGAAGTATACACTTGCCCCGTTGGTGGAAAGGCTCTCCCCCTCGTAGGGGACGGGAGAAAGCCTGCTTATGGCGGCGTCCATGAACCTCATGTTCACCAGGATGGTATTTCTGGACAGTTCCATTATCTCGGATGCCAGCTTCAGTGCGGCTGCGGTTCTGGCTTCTTCGTTCTGCGGCATATATCACTCTCCGTACCAGTCGATGATACACTTTTTATCCCCGTATGGTCAATACAAAATCCGGGGGTGCATTCAAAAAGTTTTACCAGAGCCCCTCCAGGGAAAGGCTGTCGTCGTTCCCAGACGCGCTGCGGGAGCGCTCCATCAGGTACGCGCAGCATACGGTGGCCTTTAATTCCCCTGCCTGCCGGATGTAGCCGTCCAGAGCGCTGTCCGAAAGGGCTCCCACGGAAGCCATGAAGTCCAGCATGGAGGGATCGTCACGCCTGAGGATCTCGCTGACGATCCTCTCTTCGTTGTCCTTCACGTATTTCAGATAGGTTTCCCGGGCGCCGGGCGCCAGGGCCACGTCGTTGCGGAGCCGAAAGAGGGCCACGTCCCTTTTCGTCTCGTAGCTTCTGATGAGGCCGAAGGCGGAATCCACCTTTGCCATGTCGAAGCGGGACAGATCCCCCCATACCCTGTTGAGGACCTTCATCCAGGCGTCGGATTCGTCCGGGAACATGGGAACGCACAGGAGCGTCTCGCCGCTCACGTGGTCTGTGACGCTGACGGAATGGGCAGTAAAGCGCTCCACCGTCTCCACTCCCGTGGCAAAGATGATGCACATGTCGTTGGGCACGCAGCCTATGCTGTCGGAGAGGTTTATCCTGATGCCGGGATCGTCGGAGAAGGCTCCCCTTCCCATGGTTCTGAGGGACGAAGGCACCGTGACCTCCCGAAGGGAGGTGCATCGGAAAGCCTGGTAGCCTATCTCCTCCAGCCCCTCCGGCAGATGTATTTCGCATAAGTTCTCCGCGTGGAAGAAGCACAAGCGGCCGATGGTCTTCAGAGATGAGGGAAGCGCCACCTCCGCCAGGGAACGGCAGTAGGAAAAGCAGTCGTTGGCAAGTTCCGTCAGGCCCGCCGGAAGGATGATCCTTCTGAGGGAATTGCAGCCCATGAAGGCCGCGTGGCCTATACAGGTGACTCCGTTGGGGATCTCCAGTTCCTCCAGGTCCCTGCAGTTGGAAAAGCCCCAGTCATCGATCCTTTTCAGGGTGGAAGGCAGCATCACCCTTCTGATGCCGGAGCGGTAGCTGAACACGCTCTGGGAGATGCGCTCCACTCCTTCGGGGATGATCACCTTTTCCCCGGGTTCCCTGATCCTTTTCAGTGTTCCGTCTTCGATAAGAAAGTCCATTGTGTCTCCTGAAGTTATAATGTCAGTTCGTCGATCACGCTGCCTGAGACCTGAGTGATCCTGTTTTTCTCCTCCATCAGGAACGCGCATATATCCGTGCGGCCCGAACGGGAGGATTCCTCGATCCATTCCTCCATGTCGATGCCGGAAAGCACCCCCAGGTCCCGAAGCAGTACGACGCTTTCCATGTCGTCGTTTTTCACCGCTTCCTCCATGACCCCCCTGGCGTTGGCCGCCACGGCTTCGATGTACTTTTCCTTCAGCCCGAAGGAGAGCTCCCCTTTCCCCCTGAGCCTGAAAAGGGCGGTCCTCACCAGGGTGGAGGGAGATATGGCGTCCTCCAGGGCGTCGTCCAGCACCCCCAGGTCGCAGCCGCTTTCGCAGGCGCGGGAAGTGATGACCCTGTAGCGGTATACGCTGGAGGCGTCGCTGAACACGGGAAAGACCGACACAGCATCCCTCTCATGATCATAGATCTGCAGGGTATGGTCCAGGTAGATGGTGGCTCCCCTGGCGTCCTCCGGGCAGTCTATGCAGGCCAGGTGCAAGGGATCGAAACGGCATGGAAAGCCCAGGGAGAGCACTATTCCCGGGTTGTGGTAGAATGGTCCGTCACCGCTTCTTTCGAGAGAAGACGGGATCATTACTTTTTTAAGGGCGCAGGTGGAGAAGCATTCGGTGCCTATCTGTCTTAAGCTCCCCGGCAGGTCCACCGATTCCAGGCAGGTGCAGTTGAAAAAGCAGTAGTCCCCGATGCTTATAAGGCCGGCCGGCAGCAGCACCTCCCTGAGGGACACGCACCAGGCAAAGCAGCTTTCCGGCAGCTCCGTTATCAGCTGCGGGACCTCGATCCTCCTTACGGTGCGGCAGAAGCTGAAGGAACTTTTCCCGAGGCTCTCAAGGCCCTCCGGCAGGGACACCCTCCTCATCAGTGAGCATGACTCGAAGGCTCCGGCGCCTACGGATCTGAGGCTCAGGGGCAGAAGGGCTTCCCTGAGGGATGTGCAGGAATAAAAGCTGTAATCCCCTATGGATTCAAGGCCCTCGTTGAAGGCCACCCTTTCCAGGCCGTCGCACCAGGCGAAGGCGTTGGTCTCTATGCTCATCAGGCTGGACGGCAGGGCGATCTCATTGAGGGAGACGCAGCGTGCGAAGGCGTTTTCCTCTATAACGCGGGGTCCTGCGGGGATATATACCTTCTCCAGGCCACTGCAGCCGTAAAAGGAATCCTTTCCTATGCTTACAAGGCTTTCCGGAAGCCTTACCGTGCGGATACGGGGATCCGAGGCAAAGCAGAAGGGCCCGAGGGAGACTATTCCCTCGGGAAGGGTTATGTTCTCTTCGTAGTCCGAGATGCTCAGAAGCATCCCGTCGCGGATCTCCATATCCATGACTGTTAATTCCTTTCTACAGGCTGTCCAGGTCCAGGCCGCAGCTGAGCTCACTCGAATGCAGCCTGTTGAGGTAATCCATCAGCTCTACCCTGATCTGCGTGGAGCATCCCAAAAGCAGATATTTGTCAGAGTTTTCCCCTGAAAGGATCCCCTTTTGAAAGAGCATCTCCAGAGCCCGGTAATCGTCGTTTTTCAGCACCGTTTCCACCGCGTACAGATCGCGCTGTTTCAGCCAGGAGACGTACATACGCTCGCTGCCCTCCGAAAGCACAGTGGGATACTCCAGGCGGTGGAGAGCCACCTGCATCCTGGGGCCTTCGGAGATCATCCGTCCGAAAAGGCCGTCGAAGGCCTCCATATCTATCGACGGGCCCTGCCACAGCTCCACCAGGGACTGTTTATAATCGGATGAACCGTCTCCGATCATGGGCACCGAATTGATCAGCGCCCCGTCGGTGTGATCATACACGTTGACCACGTGGGACATTATATCGTAGGCCTTGAAGAAGCTCACGTATGACGCGCTGAGCATTCCGGCGCTGCTCTGAAGAGTGTCGTATATGTTGATTATTTTCGCGCCGCGGAAGGCCCCTTCCCCCACCGTCCTGACTCCCGCGGGCAGGCTGACCTCATTGATGGTGCAGCCGGTTTCCGGGAAAATGCTTTTATCTATCACCCTCAGGGTGGAAGGCAGGCTGAGGGCTCTCAGGCACCGCTGCTCCCTGAATGCTCCTGAAGCGATGCGGAGCGTGCCCTCCGGCACCGAAAGGCTCTCGTTCCCGGTGCTTATGCAGTCGAAGAGGGTCCCGTTTATAATTATCAGTCCTTCGGGGTCCGCAAGACGGGTGCAGCCCATGAAGGCGCCCTCCCCGGTATTGACGAGATCCTCCGGAAGGTCTATGTCAGCAAGTTCCCTGCAGTCCCTGAAGGCTCTCTCACCAACGCTTTCCAGGCGGGGCGGCACAACGATCTTTCTGAGCCGTCGGCAGCCTCTCAGCAGGTCGGATGATATGTCCGTCATCGAAGGGGGCAGGACGATCTGAGTGAGGGAAGTGCAGTAGCACAGGGCGCCGGGCCCCATGTATTCCACCGAAGAGGGCAGATCCAGGACCCCCAGGGACGGCAGGTCCCTGAAGCAGTATGCTCCGACGGAGCTGATATTCCCCGGCAGGGTCAGTTCGGACAGTTCCAGGCATCCGTCAAAGGTATAGTTCCCGAGAGAAGTGACTGAGGATGGTATGCTGAGGCTTCTGAGCCCGCTGCAGTGGGCGAAGGCGGCCTCCCCGATATGCGTAAGGCCCCCGGGAAGATCGATGTTCTCCATACTCCCGCACCGGTAAAAGGCCCGCTCCCCGATGGAGGTCAGATTCTCCGGCAGGATCACCTTTTCAAGATCCCGGCAGTCATCGAAACAGGATGAGGGAATCTCTGTAACTCCCGGGGGGATCGTGATCTGCCTCAGGACGCTGCAGACGCGGAAAGCGCCTTCCCCCAGGCAGGTCAGCGAATCCGGAAGCTCGATATGTTCCAGGCCGGTGCACTTGGAAAAGCAGTAGGCGCCGATGGAAGTAAAACCCTCGGGAAAGACCACTTTTTCAAGGGACCTGCAGCTGATAAAGGCCCCGGAGGAAAGCTCCCTGACCGAAGGGGGAAGCACTGCCTCGCGGATGAGCCGGCAGCCGCTGAAAGCGTTTTTACCGATGCGCCTTAGAGACGACGGAAGCCTTAAGGAAGCCAGCGAGGAACAGAATTCGAAAGCCCCCTCGGCTATCTCCTCCACGCCCTCGGGGATTACAATCTCCGTAAGATTCGAGCAGCCGCTGAAGGCGTATTCCCCTATGAGAACGGTGCCCTCGGGAACGGCGAAGGAATAAAGATCCCTTCGGTCCCGGAATGCTCCCGCGGGTATGACCCCCGGGGTAATACTGGTATAGTATGAAGCTGTATTGTCGATCACGCTGTTTTCCATGTCAGTTGGACCTCATACTCAAAGGCCTCCGGCACAGCCGGAGGCACGGATAATTCAGATGTTTTCTCCCAGGATGATCTGACCCAGCTCGGCCATGCTGCGGGCATACCATTTCACATCGCATCCGGAAAACTCGGCAGGCTCGCGGTCGTATACCGCGGCGATAAAGTCCACTCCCCTTTCGGCGGCGCCTTCCCAGTCGCTTTTTGAGTCGCCGATGTATACGCAGCGGGAAAGGTCCTCCACTCCGAGTTCCTCCGAAAGCATGCCGATGAGCTCGTACTTGGAGGAATGCCCTCCCTCAGGGGTGCTGCCGATGACCGCGTCGAAAAGCCCGTCCGCCCCGAAGTGCGAAAGGGCCCTGATGACGAAGATCTCGTTTTTGGAGCTGCCTATGGCGCAGGTCACTCCCTCGTCCCGAAGCCTCTGAAGGGTACTGAGAGTGTCCGGGTATAGTTCGGCTTCGTATATGCCCTTTTCGGAATAGTATTCCCGGTAGTACTTCACGGCTTCGTCCGCCTGCTCGGGGGAGAATCCGAAAAAAGTCTCGAAGGAATACCACAGGGTGGGCCCCACGAACCTGAGGAGGCTTTTTTCATCCGCCTCGATGCCGTAGTGCCTCAGGGCATAATCCGCGGCATGCACTATCCCGTTTTTGGTATCCGCCACGGTGCCGTCGAAATCAAAGAGTGCGAAAGGATATCTCACTTCCTGTTCTTCTTCTTTCTCTTTTCTGTTTTAGCCTCGCTGAAAACGTCTCCTATGGGATTGGATCCCTTCTTCTGCTCCGTCTTCGGAGCGGATGAAAACTCCTCGTCCGACGAGGAGAGTATCTTTTCCAGCTCGTCTTCCAGCCCGTCCTGTTCCACCCAGGCCTTGGAGACGCTCTCCGACAGATCCACCTTCTTCGGCAGCTTCTTCTGCCGCGCGATCATCTCCTCGCGCTTCTGCTGACGGATCTGCTCCTTCTTCATGGGCTTCTTCTTCGTCTTGGAGTAATATACGATGGCTGCCGTCATGGCAGCGGCGAAGGCCACCACACATCCTATGTAGATGAAGAGGTCCCTGCCGGAAAGATCGTTGACCATCTCGGTGGTGCGGGCTTCGGCCTCCACCGTATACAGCACGGGGGCGGCCTTTCTGTATTCGCAGGTCACGTAAGCGGTGACCCTGTACACGTAGTGCACGTCCGCTTCTCCCGTGGTGTCATAGAAGTTGAAGGCCGTGCCTTCCACTTCTCCGATGACTTCGAACTCGCTGGGAACGGTGATGACTGTCTGATCCTGGGATTCACCTTCCGGGGTCTCCTGCTGTCCTTCCTGGGGCTGGGCCGTCTCCTGGGGGACGTCGGTCCCCTCCTGGGGAGCGTCGCCGCCTTCCCCGGGCAGGCTCACCACCAGGGCTTCCGGACTTGCGGTCTCGTCGATCCTGCGCTCGATCACGTACTTCACGACGGAGTAGCTGCCTTCCTCGTTGCTGAACTGGTCTATCTGGTTCCACATGATGTTGCAGCGGCTCTCGTCGCTGTCGGGGGGATAGATCCCCACGGAAAGCACCGGCAGCTGGAAGGAGTGATGGAACGCCGAAAGCCTGTCGGTGAGCTCGGAGATCACGGTGGAGTTCTTTTCCCCGTTGATCATGTTGAAGCTGACGTCCAGGTTCTTCAGGGAAGGCATCGCTGACAGCCTGGAAGGAAGTATCTGGATGGAGTTGAAGTACAGGTAAAGGCTTATGATGCTGGGGGAATCCAGCAGCCCTTCCCTGATCTCCGTTATCTCGTTTGAAAACAGGTAAACGTCGGTCAGGCCGGGTATGTTCTCAAGGCCCTCCGGTATCACGGTGAGCCTGTTGGAATCAAGATATATGGTATTCAGGGACTTGAAGCCAGAAAGGTCGGGCACCGCTTCCAGCATGTTTCCCGAAAGGGAAAGTATCTTCAGTCCCGAAAGGCTGAGCAGCGTATCCGGGAACACCGCGAACTGGTTGTTCGCCAGGGACAGCGTCTCCAGCGAGGTGATGGCGGACATATCCGGCAGTGCGGAAAGCTGGTTGTTTTCCAGGTACAGGGAGGTCAGCACGTTCGAGCTCGAGCCGAAGCCCTCGACGGAGGTGCTGCCGTTGCCGCTGCCGTTCACGTAGCTCAGGGAACGGGCCGTGAAGATCCACCCGGGCACCGTGGGCACCTGGTTGGATGAATAATCAAGTTTGCGAAGGTTATACAGGTTCCTCAGGGGATACAGGCTGGAAACGCTGTTGCCGCTCACATCGATCTCGGTGACGTTTATGGCGTACTCCAGCCCCGTCAGATCGGAGATCCCCAGGGACGAGAGGTCCAGGGACGTGGGCAGGGAAAACATGGCTTCGACGGTCAGGCTTTCCGCCCGGGCGGCGGTCTGCAGGGCGCGCCTCAGCGCTTCGTCCGGTACGTAGATGTCACTGGAATACCATGACGACAGAACTCCCTCGTCCACCGTGTTGAGATCGAAGTTCGGATCCGTAAGGATCTGTTCCGGATCGACGTCCTCTCCCTCGGCAAGGGCAGCAAACGGGTATGAAAAAATGATAAGCAGAGCGCAGAGGATCAGCGCTGTAATCTTTCTCATCTCGATTCTCCATCTGAAAGATATATGGGTACACTTAATTTTAGCATGATTGGAACGGATTTTTAACACTTTGTCGCAACATTGGAAGATTATAATGCTTCCTTAAGTGAGGATCGGGAGGATTTCCATGGGACAGAAGGGACGAAAAGCGAAAATATGGATGGACCTTTACCCTGCGTATGGTATAATCATAATGTAAAACAGTTCCGCATTATGGAGGATCACTATGGATAAGAACGAAAAGGCCGAACTCTTCAGCGGTTTTCTGGATGACAAGAACATCGCCGACATCACCGTCATAGACGTATCGGAGGTTTACACCGAGTGCGATCTGTTCATTATCGGTACGGCCCTCAACGAGCGCAACGCCCGTGCGGTTTGCGATTACGTGGAGGAAAAGGCGGAGGAAAACGGTTTCGTTAAAAACGGTATCGAAGGCTACGACGAAGGCAAGTGGATACTGATGGACTATTCCGACGTTATCGTACATATATTTATAAGAAGCGAGCGCACGCTGTTCAACCTGGAAAAGCTCTGGAGCAGCGGGCGGTTCCTGGACATGCGCTCACGGATAAAGGAAAAGAATCAGGAAGCATGATAAAACATGAGAGTGATGCTCCCCTGCCGGTTTTGCCGGCAGGGGATTTTGCGTTCATGCGACACAGTCTGATGGAAAGAGCGCTCACGCCGCGAACCCGATCCTGTTTTTTTCCGCCGATGTCCCCGTGGGCAGGTCAGCTCTGAAATCGTCCGCTGACAGGACAAAGTCATTTTGGGGACCGGGCTGCTGCGGGGAATAAACTCTGGCAGCATAT
>JAGACT010000155.1 GCA_017613995.1 Eubacteriaceae bacterium | reverse complement strand
TGGCAGTATCCTTTTCCCTGGGAATAGCCGCCAGAAGGGCGGGGCTGAATGCCGCCGAGGGCTTTTTGGCCAGCCTTTTTACCATAGCCTCCGCCGGGGAATACGCGGGCTTCAGGGTGATCGCCTCCTGCGGGACCTATCTGGAGATGGCCGCGGTCATACTGGTGGCCAACTGCAGGTATCTTCTGATGAGCTGTGCCCTGGCCCAGAGAGCGGATGAGGGGATGAAAATGATCCACCGCGTGGGCGTGGGATTCTTTATAACCGACGAACTTTTCGCACTGAACATTGCCCGTCCGGCTCCCCTTGATCCCCTGTACGCCTACGGCGCCGCTTCCACCAGCGTGCTGCCATGGGCCATAGGGACTTCCCTGGGGATAACCGCCGGAAACATGCTTTCGGTATCCCTGGTCAGCGCCCTTTCCGTGGCCCTGTACGGCATGTTCCTGGCGATCATCATACCTCCCGCCAGAAAGAACCGGGTGATACTGGGCTCTGTGGCCGTGTCGTTCCTGCTTAGCTGGGCGTCCTCGGTGATGCCCGTCCTGAGGGACGTGAGCGAGGGCACCAGGATCATACTGCTGACGGTGGTGATCGCATCCGCCGCCGCGGTGATGTTCCCTGTGGATGAGGAGGGCATCTCATGAGGGGAAGCATTCCTGTATATATCCTGATAATGGCGTCGGTGTCGTTCCTGATAAGGGTACTGCCCCTGACGCTGATAAGAAGACCCATAAAAAACAGGTTCATCAGGTCCTTTCTGTACTACGTGCCCTATGTCACCCTGGCGGTGATGACGTTCCCCGCCATCATCGAGGCCACCAGAGAGCCCCTCGCGGGCCTGGGCGCCCTGGCGGTGGGAGCCGTCATGGCATGGATGGGCGCGGGACTGCTGCCGGTGGCGGTGACATGCTGCCTGGTGGTGCTGCTGATGGAAACATTCCTGTAAGAAACTCGGATTCAACGGAGAAACCATGGGAACTCTACTGATAATCATTCTTTTCATACTGGGCCTGGTGCTGGTCATAAAGGGCGGCAGCTGGTTCGTGGACGCGGCCACCTGGCTCGCGGGCGCCACCGGCATCCCCAAGTTCATCATAGGAGCCACCATAGTGAGCTTTGCCACCACGCTGCCGGAGGTGCTGGTCTCCGCCATAGCGTCATACCAGGGCCATCCCGACATGGCCATGGGCAACGCCGTGGGCAGCGTCAACTGCAACACGGCCCTTATAATGGCCCTTTCCATCATCTTCATGGGAGGAAAGGTAAAACTCAGGCAGTTCGCCCCCAGCGGGCTGATCTTTCTGTGCGCCACGGTGCTGCTTTACCTGTTCGGTGCCGATCTGTCCATCGTGGCATGGGAGTCGGCCATACTGATGATCCTGTGCGCGCTGTCCATTACCGACAGTATCATGACCGGCAGGGATCCGTCGGAAAAGAAGAAGAAGAAAAAGAAGAAGATCCAGAAGGATGCTCTGACGATAAATATCGTGAAATTCGCCGCCGGAGCCGTCTGCATGGTGGTGGGGGCCCGTCTTCTGGTGGACAACGGCGAAAAGCTCGCCGTGATCCTCAGAGTTCCGGACATCATCGTATCCATCACCCTGATCTCCGTGGGCACCAGCCTTCCGGAGCTGGTGACCACCATCACGGCCATCGTGAAGAAGCAGTCCGATATCTCCATAGGAAACATCATCGGAGCGAACATCATGGACCTGTGCGTGGTGGTGCCCCTGTCCTCATTCATAGGGCAGGCCCATTCCTCCATGGTGATGACCATCGACCCGTCATACCTGGCGATGCACATACCCGTGACCATCTGGCTGGCTTTCGTGGCGGTGATCCCCACGATCATAATGAAAAGGTTCACCAAATGGCAGGGCATCCTGCTTCTGCTGTCCTATGTGGGATACCTGGTGGTCTCGGTGATGACGCTTTGATCCGAATGCCTGGGAGAGCTGATACGTTCTCCCTTTTTTTCAAATATTAAGAAAGGATAATCGATGGAACCGGCAGCCAGCGAAGAGTATACCGTAAAACTATTCCCCGCCCGGGAAAAGTCTTCACCCTGCGCGGTCATACTGCGGGGGGAGCATGACCGGGACAGAGCGGAGGATACCGTCTCTCTGATCGAAAGCGGCCTTGAGGAAGCCGGAAGGCAGGCGAGCCTGTGCTTCGTCGGCGTTTCCGACTGGGACCGGCAGCTTTCGCCCTGGAGCGCCCGGGGCTCGGATCAGTCCTTCGCCGGCGAAGGGGAGGCGACACTGAGCTTTCTGGAGAAGGACGTGATACCGACTCTCTGCCGGGAGCTCGGAGACGTCCCCTTTGTGATCGGCGGATATTCCCTGGCGGGCCTCTTTTCCCTCTGGGCCTATCTCACAAGCCCCGTCTTTTCCGCGGCGGCGTCCTGCTCCGGATCCCTGTGGTTCCCGGGCTTCGAGGCGATGGCCCGACAAACGCCCCTCAGGGAAGGTTCGCTCATATATCTGTCCCTGGGAGGGAAGGAATCCTCCACCCCGGACCCGCTGATGGCCACGGTGGGGGAAGTGCATGAGAGGCTTTACCGGCGCTTCAGAAGCGATCCCGCGGTAAGATCCTGCCGCTACGACAGGAATCCCGGAGGGCATTTCAGGGAGCCGGACAGAAGACTTGCCAAAGGCATCGTGTGGGCGGTGGAAAATGTGCGCTGAAGCTATTGAAAAATGCACCCTCTGCCCGCGCCTGTGCGGGGCGGACAGGAGCGTCTCCCCGGGAGTGTGCGGAGTGTCCGGGGAAGGGATCATGGTGGCCCGGGCCTCCCTTCACATGTGGGAGGAGCCCTGCATCTCCGGAGAGCGGGGCAGCGGCACCATATTCTTTTCCGGCTGTTCCCTCAGATGCGTGTACTGTCAGAACGAGCCCATTTCCCGGGGCAGGGCGGGAAAGAGCGTGGACGAGGAGCGCCTGTGCGAGATAATGCTCTCCCTTCAGGAGAAGGGAGCCCACAACATAAACATGGTGACCCCCACCCACTACACCGACAGGATAATCCGCTCGGTGAAGATGGCCAGGGATCGGGGCCTTTGTGTTCCCATCGTCTGGAATACCTCGGGCTACGAGAGGGTCGGGACCCTCAGGAGCCTTCGGGGCATCGTCGACATCTACCTGACGGACTTCAAGTACATGTCGCCGGATCTGGCGGAGAGATACTCGAAAGCCCGGGACTATCCCGCCGTGGCGTCGGAGGCCCTCAGGGAGATGGTGTCCCAGCAGGGAGAGATCGTGACGGATGAAGAGGGAATGCTCCAAAGGGGAGTGATCGTAAGGCACCTGGTGCTCCCGGGATGCACGCAGGATTCCATGGACGTGATCGACCACGTTTACTCCTCCTGTGGGGACAGCGTGATACTCTCGATCATGAGCCAGTACACCCCCATGGAGACCCTGGGGGATTATCCCGAGCTGAAAAGGAAGATCACTGAGCAGGAATACGAAGCGGTGGTGGATCATGCCGTTTCCATCGGAGTGGAGAACGCCTTCATCCAGGAGGGGGAGGCGGCCTCCGAGAGCTTCATACCGCCCTTCGACGGGGAAGGGGTCTGAAAGAAAGGGAAGAGAATGGACAAGAAGACACCTGTGATAAGGGACGAGGATGTGGACATCCTCCTGGATACGAAATACATTAAGGTGGCGGATCTGAGATACGCCCCCGGAAAGCATTATTACGACGTCAGCAGAAGGAGCAGGGAAGACCTGCTGGCCACGAAGAGCGACGGCGAGTTCAGAAGCACTCTTCCGGATGCCGTCACCTGCATCGTGATAGTGAGGGAAAAGGCAAAGAGCGAGAGGCTCCTTCTTTCCTACGAGTACCGCTATCCCCTGGGACGCTTCATGCTGAGCCCTCCCGCGGGACTCATCGACCCTGAGGACAGGGGATGCCCCGACGCCCTGGCGCGCTGCGCGGTAAGGGAGATAGAGGAGGAAACGGGGCTTAAGCTCAAGGACACCGACAGGATCTTCACGGTCAATCCCATGGTCATCTCCTCTCCGGGCTTTTCCGACGAGAGCAACGCCCTGGTATGTGCGGTGGCGGACGTGGAGGACCTCGGGTGCCTCGACCAGAGCGGCGCTGTTGGAGGAGAGCTTTTCGACGGCTTTCTGCTGCCGGACGTATCCCAGGCATTTTCGATACTGCAGCTGGGACGCGATCCGAAGGGGAATCCCTATCCCCTGCAGACCTGGGCCGCCCTCATGTACTTCGTGAGCGGCCTGTGGAAGGATCCCGGAAGACAGAACTGAAGAATTCCCCCTGTCCCGAGCGGGACAGGGGGAATGTGTTTTTAAATGGCACTATTTCTGCTGGTATGTCTCGAAGAAGCTCCTGAGGCCGGTGACAGCCTCCTTCAGCTGCGCCACGTAGGGCAGGTACACGATCCTGAAGTGGTCGGGCTCGTTCCAGTGGAAGCCTCCTCCGTGGGTTATCAGGATGTGCTTTTCCCTCAGAAGGTCGAAGGCGAACTGTTCGTCATCGGTGATGTTGAAACGCTCCACGTCGATCTTCGGGAAGATGTAGAAGGCCGCCCTGGGCTTGACAGCGGAAAGTCCCGGGATGTCGTTGATGGCGTTGTAGATGTACTCCCGCTGGTCGTAGATCCTTCCGCCCGGAACCAGCAGTTCCTGGGAGCTCTGATATCCTCCCAGAGCCGTCTGTATGATGCTCTGGCCGGGAACGTTGGAGCAAAGCCTCATGGAGGACAGAAGGTTCAGTCCCTCGATGTAGTCCTTCGCGCTGCTCTTGTCTCCGGAAAGCACCATCCATCCGCAGCGGTAGCCCGCCACCCTGTGGGACTTGGACAGACCATTGATGTTGACGCACATCACGTCCGGCGCCAGGGAGGCTATGGCCGTATGCTCGAGGCCGTCCATGACCAGGCGGTCGTAGATCTCGTCGGCGAAGATGATCAGTGAATTCTCCCGTGCCACCTGCACTATGGCCTCCAGTATCTCCTTCGGATACAGGGCTCCCGTGGGGTTGTTGGGGTTGATGACCACGATGCCCTTGGTGCTGGCGGTGACCTTCCTTCTGATGTCGTCGATGTCGGGATACCAGTCGGAGCCCTCGTCGCACAGGTAGTGTACGGCCTTTCCTCCCGCCAGGGTGACAGAAGCGGTCCACAGGGGATAGTCCGGCGAAGGCACCAGGATCTCGTCCCCGGAATCCAGCAGGCCCTGCATGCACATGGTGATCATCTCGCTGGCGCCGTTGCCGGTGTAGATGTCGTTGACGTCCACGTTGGGGATGCCCTTGAGCTGGCAGTACTGCATGATGGCCTTTCTTGCCGCGAACAGTCCCTTGGAGTCGGAGTATCCCTCCGAATCCCTCAGGTTCATGCTCATGTCCGCCACGATCTCATCCGGTGCGAACAGGTCGTAGGGCGCCGGATTGCCGATGTTGAGCTTCAGCACGTTAACGCCGTTCTCCGCCAGGCGGTTGGCCTCGTCCATGACCGGTCCCCTGATGTCGTAGCACACGTTATCGAGTTTGCTTGATTTCTTCAGTTCTTTCATGTCATTTTGCTCCTATTTTTTCAAAAGCTTTATCAGAGTTCCCACCGCCCTGGAGGGCAGCAGTTTTTTTACGGTTTTCTTCATCGCCAGGTACCTTTTCCGCGCCCGGGGATAGCGGGTGATGAAATAGTCGTAGGAGGATATCTCCCTTCCCGCCCAGGTGTCCGACAGGACTCTTCCGAGGAGCATGCCTTCCGCTCTGAGGGCGTCTTCGACGCTCTGTCCCCCGATGTATCTGAGAAACACTTCCTTTTTGGCCCAGAAGCAGCAGCGCCTGAGCTCGTCGTCGCTTTCAGGCCAGATGACGGTATGGGTCCCGCTGTGAAGGGCCGGGCTGTCCAGCCATCCGAGGCAGAGGGGCTTTTCCAATAGTTCCAGCACCCTGAGGACGTAGCCCTTTGATGCCATCATGTTCTCGCGGCACATCTCCAGGAATGCCCCCGCGTCCCATCCCCTGGGTATGTCCGGCATGCGGGACAGATCCAGGAAACAGACGGCTTCTACGCCGTCCAGAAGGTGTCCGTCCGTCTTCAGGGCCGAGGCGGCGGAGCTCATAAGGTCCTCTTTTCCCGAGAGGACTCCCTCGTGGTTGATAAATACCTTCGCGCCCTGGGGAAGTGCTTCAGCAAGATCACCTCCGAAGGCTTCGTCAGTTCCCGAATCCATGAAGAAAGCGCATTCCGGGCAGGATCCTTCACCCCCTTTTGGGGACGAATCCACAACGAAGTTCAGGCCGCTCATGGCCCTTACGTCCTTCAGGTCCTGGGTGCGGGAGAGGTTTTTCGCGATAAGGGATATATCGTAAAGGCCGTTTTCGTCCAGATAGTCCAGCAGCTTTCTCTGGGAGTAAAGCGCCGTCATCTCGTCGGAGCCGAAGCTGAAGGCCTTCTGCTTTGCGAAGGGGACCCTGAAGGTCCTGGTCATCATATACGGGTCGTACATCACCGCGTTCACTCCGAAGCTGTCCCAGCGGGAAGTGTCCGCGTAAACGTCCCAGGTGAAACCGAGCTTCTCCATGTCCGGGGTGAAGCTGATCTCGAAGCGGCCCCGGGCGTCGTCGTAGCCCCTGATGGGGGGCAGGGACGCGATGTAGTCGGCAAAGCGGGGATCGCCCAGAAGGGAGCTTCTTATGGCGATGAAGTAGGACTGCAGGTGTCTGGGAATGTAGCCGTAGCGGGATGAGGCTATGCTGGTGGTACGGTCCTCGGGATGGGCCGCGATGCCCCAGAAATCCACGTCCCGGGCGTCCATCTCACCGAACATCTCCCCGATGGGATAGAACGGTCCGTAGAGGGTGGAATTCATGAGGACCACCTCGTCGTATGCCGCTTCTTTCCCGAGCCTCTCCAGGCCCTTTATGTATCCCGTCACGTCGTAGCCGGTGTTCTCCCTTATCAGCACGTCGTCCACTGCGTCCCCGAGTTCCCCAAGGCACTCGGGCCGGATGTCCCCGTTGACTACCATAAGGGTATGGGAAGAGACCTCCCTGAGGGAGGAGAGCATCTTTTCCACGTATCCGTCGGCAATGCCCTCGGGATCGTAGAAAACGTATATGAAAGCTCTTTTCACATCCTTCACACCGTCCAGTCTCAAACTCATCCTCCGAAGATCATTTTATGTATATCGCCAGACGGGCGAAGGCGCACATCTGGAAGAAGAATCCCATGTAAAGCGCTCTGAGGGCGGCCGGTGCCTTCGTGTGCTCCAGCAGCTCCCCGAGAAGCAGGGTAATTATCAGGATTATGATGTATCCGAAGCATCCCACCGCGGTGGAGCAGTCACCGATGGCTGCCGCCAGGACGGGGTACAGAAGGAAGCTGTAGTAGTTCACCGCCAGGATCTTTCTCTTTTCCTTTCCGGTGAAGGCCGCCTTCCTGCGCTCCAGGCCGTCGGAATAGAATACCATGGCAAAGATGCCGGTCAGAAGGAGCCTGGCGATCCAGTTCTCGTTGATGGAAAGGTAGTTGCCTATACCGAGGATGCTAAGGACGACGAACAGGGCGCAGACCGCGGCGAAGCACAGGGTGGGCTTCGTAAAGTGAGTCTCGCTCTTCGTCTGCACGCTGGACTCCATGCCCCTTCCCAGGTCGGTGAACAGGTACAGGAAGAACAGCAGGATGCCGTTGGCGGAGAACATCGCGGCGGGTATCATGGCGCTGTAGGCCACATGGGACGACACGAAGTACACCAGCACGGCCATGGCTGCCGAAAAGGGTATCGCGAAGATCGAGATGGCTGTCTTCCTCTTCATCAGTCCCTCCGGCATCTGGGCCACCTGACGCACCCTGGAGGTGTCGTACTTCTCCCTGTCGGAGAGGATGCTGCCGGCGATGTGGATGATCCAGGCCGCCAGTGGCAGTATCAGTATCCTGAAGAAGGGGCCGAGCGAAAGCGGCAGGGCCGCCGGGGCGCTCTTCCCGTCCAGGGAGGAAATGAATCCCGTGGCTTCCGATAGCACTTCGGGGGAACGGGCGAGGAAGGTGTGGAACGCCCATTTCACCGTGCGGGTGTATACGGGGTCCCGCTTCTGTTCGACGACGGTGGTGACCGTAGTGATCTCCGGGGGCGGCTGTGTCACGTTGCCGGCGGCGTCCTTCACTGGATCTGGGATCACCGTGACCTGGTTCGTGACCTCGGTAGTGATGGTTATCATCTCCAGCTTCTCGCAGAGCAGTTCGTTGTCCTCGGGAGTCGATACCTCGTCCAGCGCCGAAGATATGAGCATGATGGGGCATGTGATCGCGGAATCGCCCAGATCCCTGATCCATGGCACCCTGGAATCGTTGGTGTAATTCAGTACGTCGAAATCCCTTCCGCTGCCGAGCTTGATGCCGCACCCCACCAGGGTCATGCTGGCGGGCTCGATGTATCCGAGGGCAGCCGTCTGCAGCACCGCCCGGGCCCCTTCTCCGAAGGCCACTATGTGGATGTCGCGGATGGGCACCTGGCAGGTGGAGGAGAACACGAACAGGGCGTTGTAGAACTGCTCGGCCAGGAAAGTGGTATCGTTGTAGTGGAAGGGTATCGTTCCTCCGGAGAATCCCGTGCCGGGAAACTCGAAGACGAAAACGCTGTAGCCCATCTTTATGAAACGGCTGGAGAACATGGACATCTCCGAGGCGTCCCATCCCAGTTCCCCCACCAGCATCACCGCTCTGGAGCCGGTCCCCTTCACGTAGGAAGCGCTGATGTTGTCGCCCCGGGTGTTCTGGAAAATGATCCTCTTCATGCCTATGTGGGGCGCACTGAGAAAAGCGCATGCCGCTATGCAGACTGCGCACAGGATGACGGCTGTGATTAGTTTTAGTCTTCTGCCTCTTCTCATGTGGGATACCCGTACTGTGTTTTCTAATCATTATAGAACAAAACGGCGTGGAATGCAACATTACGCCAAAGAAGAGACGCGTTCCGGCAGGGGCCCGATGGGGCTTTGCCCGCGGAAAAATACGTCCGTTTTTTCCCGCATCCCCGGTTTTGTTTGTATTGGAGCGTCCCGAAATGTTATAATGGGTTTGTAATGGAAGACAGAAACATTAAAAAGAGCTTTATTGAAAATCTGAACCGACCCATCTGGATCCTCGTCCTGGTTTCAGCAGGCCTGGCGCTGTCCGCGCTGGTGCTGTATGCCCTGAGGGACGCCTCCTCAGCGGATCTTTTCGAATGCCTTTATACCGCAGTGTCCGCCTTCACCCTGTGCGGATCGTCGATCGTCAGCCTTTCGGGCTTTCATCCCGCCGGTATTTTTTTTATAGCCCTCCTCTTTGAGGCGGGAGCAGTCTTCGCCATGTACGTGTCCTGCCGCATCATCTTCCTCAGCGGCCACGCCGCACAGCTGATTTTCGGCAGGAAACGCTGGATATTCTCACTGGCCGCCGGCACCTCCGGCAGGCAGCTTCTCATTTTCATAACCGCATACCTCGCCGTCCTGCAGACGGCGGGCGCCGTCATGCTCTTCGGAGTCTTCAGGGCAGCCTATCCCGCCACCGAGGCGGCGGCGCTTTCCGCATTCACCTCCGTCAGCGCGGTCACCGGCTGCGGCATGAGCCTTCTGGAGGGGAGGGAGCTCGCCGTTTTCTCGGTGAACTACCTCTACGACATCGTATGCTCCCTTCTGATCGTCCTCTCTGCCCTGGGACCCCTGTTCGCCTGCAGTGCTCTTTCACTGAAGAGCAGGGGCGGACTCTCCCGCACCATGTTCATGCAGTTCACGGCGTTTATAG
>JAGACT010000154.1 GCA_017613995.1 Eubacteriaceae bacterium | reverse complement strand
GGTACCAGTCAATGTGCCCTGATGTAACGCCACGTCTGTCATGATATGACAGGCGAAAAAAGTGGGAGGCCGTCAAAAGCCGTTAATACCACGTGGCAGTTACAAGCTCCCTCCTCTAAGGCTTCAGCCGTAGGAGGGAGTTGTTGACTAAATTTTGAATATGATGTACTTATTGCCTTGCTATTTGTCTGAAATTACTATATAATTGCAACAAGTTAGGAAGCCGGTACAAATTCAATCGAGAGGATAATTCATGGCAGGATACAGAAAGGGTCAGGAAACCAAGCAGAAGATCTATACCGCGGCCAAAAAAATGTTCTACCACTTCGGCTACAAGCACTCAACCATAGAGAAGATAGCCGAGGAAGCCGGCGTTCCCGTGGGTCTGGTCAATTACTATTTCAAAAAAGACGAGATCATTTTCGAGATATACAAGGAATTCTGCGCCAACATCAGGAAGGAGATCTCCGCCCAGGTCGGAAGTAAACTGGAGAACACCCTTCAGGCACATCTTCTGTTCACCAGGGTATTCTTCGCTGTGATACTCTCCAATGACAAGAACAAGGAAATGTACAAGGAGATCTTTACCAACGAACTTCTGGACGTGGGCGCTGAGTTCATGAACGAGACGGATTTCAGACGGATCGTATACGATTTCAAGATAGATATCTCCGATTCTATCTTCCACAGGCTCATCACCGCGGAATACGGAGCCAGAAGGGCACTGCTGCTGGACCGCTACGACAGGCTCGACTCGGTGCGCAACAAGGACCTCATCAACTTCCTGGCCACCATAGCGGTAAGGCTGGCGGGAGTGGATATCGGCGTAGTAATGTCGAACGTCAGAAAATCGGATGCCCTCTTCAACGAAATGGACCTGTCTAATCTCAAGTTCCTGTATTAGAGAGGCCCGCTCATGGATGAAGTGAAAGGACTTATACATTTCTACTTCGGATACGGCAAGGGGAAGACCACGGCGGCCATGGGACTGGCTCTCAGAGCCTGCGGCTACGGCAGGAAAGTGGTCATCGTCCAGTTCCTCAAGAACACCCAGAGCGGGGAGATACTGCACTTCTCCGGAATGGACAGCGTGACTATCCTCAGGGGAACGGCGGCAAGCCGCTTTTTCGAGGACATGACGCAGGAGGAAAAGGACGAAACGGCCCTGATCCAGGAGAAGAATCTCGAAAAAGCCATCGCGCTGGTGAACGAAGGCAGCTGCGACATGCTGATACTGGACGAGGCGGTGGACGCCTACCAGATGGGGCTTCTGAACGCTGAACTATTCGAGGACTTCGTCAAAAACAAGCCCGCGGGGCTGGAACTGGTGATAACCGGGCACAAGAGAGAGAACTGGCTCATCAAGCAGGCCGATTACGTAACGGAAATGGTCAAGCTGAAACATCCCTACGAACAGGGGATCAAGGCGAGAAAAGGAATAGAATACTGAAAAAAGCGGCAGAATGCCGCTTTTTTTAATTATCAGTGACTGTACACCGCGCTTTGTACCCTCTGCATCCCATCTCATACCCCGGCCATTGCTCGGTTCAGGCAGCTTCGCGGCACGCTCCGGTTTCTGCCTGCCGCTGCTTCCTCCCGGACCTGACGGGGTTTACAGATCGGAACTGCACGAAACCCAAACTTCAACGCTCCTGCACGGGGCGATAATGCGACCGAAAGGTCCGGGACGCGGGATTAAGTCCTGCTGTAGCGGATTGCAGGTGACAGGGCACCGCTGACTCCCCACCTAGTACAGTCAAATCATATTATATTGTATTTTAATTCTTAAGTCAAGAAACCACATCCACGCCCGCCGGGAATGTGATACAATTCATATGACAACAGTACAGGAGATGCGAAAGACTTGAAAGTAGTACTTATTACGGGAATGCTGGCTTCGGGAAAGAGCATCGCGCTCAGAGTGTTTCAGGACATGGATTACTATGTCATAGACAACATGCCCCCGTCCCTGATACCGAGGTTCATGGAGCTGGCCGCCAGCGCCACGCCGAAGATCGACAAGGTGGCTTTTGTTATCGACATCCGGGCGGAGGGCCTTTTCAAGGACATAGACGATGCCGTCGAATACCTCAGGGAAGCCACTATTTTCGACATGCTGTTCATAGATGCCAGTGACGAAGTACTCATAAGCCGCTACAAGCTCAACCGCCGCAGACACATAACCTTCGAGCAGGACCGCATCTCCGAGGCTATCCGCAAGGAAAGGGAGATGCTGGAACCTCTGAAGGAGGCCGCGAACTACATCATAGACACCTCCTCCACAACGGAAGCCGAACTGAAGGAAAAAATACACGAGATCTACGACGAATCCGGGGAAGGGACCACGAAATTCCTTGTCAACATCACTTCCTTCGGGTTCAAGTACGGCATGCTCTCCGACGCGGACATGGTTTTCGATGCCCGCTTCGCTCCGAATCCGTTCTACATACCGGAGCTCAAGCCCCTGTCCGGGCTGGACGAGAGAGTATCCGGCTACGTACTCAGATTTCCGGAAACGGTATGGTTCCTGGACAAGATCCGGGAGCTGGTCGATTATCTGATACCATACTACAAGAGAGAAGGCAAGACCCAGCTGATAATCGGTATAGGCTGTTCCGGAGGAAGACACCGCTCCGTGGCCATAGCCGAAACTCTGAAGGATACCCTCAGCGATCCTTCCCTGAGCGTGATAGTCGAACACAGAGATCTGGAAAGGGACACTGCCGATGATAGGATTAAAGGATAAGAACATAGTGCTCATAGGAGGGGGAAGCGGAAACGCGGCTCTTCTCAGGGGACTCAAATACTATACCGACAACATTACGGTTCTTGTGAACGTGGTGGACGACGGGGGAAGCTCCGGAAGGATCCGCCGCAACATAGACATGATACCGCCGGGAGACATCCGCAACTGCCTTGTGGCCCTGGCGGATGACGACAACGAGATGAAGGCCATCGTGGCGAAGCGTTTCGACGACGGCACCATCTCCAACGAAAGCCTGGGAAACCTGCTTTTCGTCGCGCTGTACGAAATCACGAAGGATTACCTCACCACCATCGATACCATCAGGAATATCCTGTCGGTAAAAGCCGGGGTGCTTCCGATCACCACCGAATGCATACAGCTGGCCGCTGTCCTGAGAAACGGCGACGAGGTGGTGGGAGAAAGCCGGATAGCTTCGGAGTCGGTCCTGAGACAGAGCCCCGTCGAGCGCATAAAGCTCATCCCGGAGGACACTTCCCTTCTCGAGGAATGCCGCACTGCCATCCGGCAGGCCCATGTGATCATTTATTCACCGGGAAGCCTCTACACCTCCCTGATGCCCGACCTGCTGGTGGGAGACATCGTCGAGGAACTGGAAAAGTCATCCGCCATGAGGATCTACATGGTGAACGCCATGAGCGAACAAGGCGAGACCGACGGCTATACCGTCTCTGACATGGTCCGGGCCGTGGAAAAGCACACGGACAAGAGAAAGATTATCGATACCGTCATCTACAACACCGCCCCCATCCCGGAAGACATCCTGCTGAGGTATGCGGATGAGTGCGCGGCGCCCATCGCTGCGGAGATAGACGGCGAACTCGCTTCCCGTTATGATTTTATAGGTGACGACATAATAAGCACCGCCGGAGGCACCGTCAGACACGATGCCGGAAAACTCTGGAAGATACTTGAAAGGATTTAGCAGACATATGAGAACAGACCGTCCCAAGGACAGTACAAGAGAGATAAAATTCACCAGAAACTACACCAAGTACGCCCAGGGAAGCGTGCTGTGCGAATTCGGTGACACGAAGGTGCTGTGCACCGCCATGGTGGAGGAAAGAGTCCCCGCCTTCCTGAAGGGGAGCGGGCAGGGCTGGGTCACCGCGGAATACAGCATGCTGCCATCCTCGAACCGTGAGCGCAAGCAGAGGGACATCTCCAGGCTGAAGCTGGATGCCAGAAGCACCGAGATACAGCGGCTCATCGGCCGCAGCCTCAGGGCCGCGGTGGACATGAAGGCGCTGGGTGAGCGCACCATTTACATAGACTGCGACGTGCTCCAGGCGGACGGGGGGACCCGGGTCACCAGCATCACCGGAGGCTTCGTGGCGCTGTACGACGCCGTAAGGGGCCTCATGAAAGCGGGACTCATCAGAAAGGATCCCATCAAAAACTTCGTGGCCGCGGTCAGCGTCGGGATCGTCGGAGACCAGCTGCTGTGCGATCTGTGCTACGAGGAGGACTCCAGCGCCATGATGGACATGAACGTAGTCATGACCGACGCGGGAGAATTCGTCGAGCTGCAGGCCACCGCCGAAGGCAGGAGCGCCACCAGGAAGGAAATGGGGCTTCTGATGGACCTGGCAGAAGGAGCCATCAGACAGATAATATCGAAGCAGAAGGAGGCCCTTGGGACAGATGAGTAAACCTTGTCTTATTTTTGCCACTTCCAATCAGGATAAAGCAAAGGAACTGAGGGACATCTTTCCGGAGTTCGACATTAAGACCCTCAGGGACGTGGGGTTCGACGGCGACATAGTGGAGAACGGGGACACCTTCGAGGAGAACGCCCTTATCAAGGCCAGGGCAGTTTCGGCTTTCGCCGAAAGCAGCGGGATAGACTGCATAGTCATAGCCGATGACACGGGACTGTGCGTCAACGCCCTGGACGGAGCTCCCGGGATCTTCTCCGCCAGATATTCCGGCGGAGGATACGAGGACAACTGCGTGAAGCTCCTGGGTGAGATGAAGGACAGAGAAGACCGCAGCGCCGTATTCGTATGCGTCGCGGCTATGGGTCACCGGGACAGATATCTCACCTACCGGGGAGAAGTGCCGGGCAGGATAGCATACGAAATGCTGGGCACGGACGGCTTCGGATACGACCCGGTCTTCATAGAGGACAGTACAGGGCTCACCTATGCCCAGATGGGCGAGGATGAGAAAAACCGCATAGGCCACAGGAAAAGAGCCTTTGAGGGCATACGGCCCTTTATTCTCGAGGAACTCAGGGAGGAAAGCAAGTGAAGATCCTGGTTTTCTCGGATTCCCACGGAAGAAGGGACCTTATCGACAGGGCCCTTGAGCAGCATCCCGACAGGGACATGCTGATACACGCGGGAGACGGTTACGACGACGTTTCCCCCATAGATGCCCCGACGGTGGTAAGGGTGCCGGGCAACTGCGACCGCAGCGTCGACGCTGAGGACCACATCGTCCTGGAAGCCGGAGGCGTGAGGATCCTGGTGACCCACGGCAATCTGCAGAGAGTCTCCTACGGTACGAAAAAGCTCGAAGCCCTCGCAAAGGAACTGGGCTGCTGCGTCGCGGTGTTCGGGCATACTCATCACGCGGTGTGCACGGTAAAAAACGGCGTGCTGCTTCTGAATCCCGGAACGTGCAGCAGAAGCCGCAGCGTGGATCACTACATCAGCTATGCCGAGCTGGAAACAGAAAACGGCACGATCAAAAAGGCATGCATCAATTATTCCTGATGCGGCGGAGGGACCGATTTGGACAGAAACAACGGCACAACAGATACCAGGAAGCTCCTTCTGGACGTATCCACGAAGCTATTCAACGAAAAGGATTTTGACGACGTCACGGTGAACGAGATCTGCCGTGCGGCGGGAGTCACGAAGGGCAGCTTCTACCATCACTTCAGCTCGAAATACGACATACCCATACAGCAGTACAGGGAGATCCAGGACACGTTCTATTCGGACTATCTCAACAGCGCGGATCTGCCTTTCAACGAAAGGTTCTACCGCGTCATCATGTGGTATTCGGACTACTGCACTATGGACAAACTCAACATATTCAAGAATTACTACAAGGCCCTCCTTGCCACCGACAAGAGCAGGCTTATGAGAAGGACCGACATGATGACCAGAGTCATCAGGGAACTGCTCACCCAGGGAGTCGCTCTGGAAATCTTCCGGCGCAACATAAACATCAACTTCATCACCGAGACGGTGACACGCTTCATCTTTTCCCTGGTGCTGGACTGGACCATTTTCGAAGGGAGCATCGACCTTAAAAAGGAACTGGCCTATCTTTACCGCAACACCCTGTCGATGATCTCCGTAACATGAAGACCGTTTCCGACGACCTTGCGGAGAAGCTCAGAAAACTTCCCGACGATCCCGGCGTTTACATGCACCTGGACAGCCAGGGAAACGTGATATACGTCGGCAAGGCAAAGAACCTCAAAAACAGGGTGCGCCAGTATTTCCGCGACAGGCACGACGACATCAAGACCAGACGCCTGGTGGAGTGCATATACGACACCAACTGGATCGTGGTGGACAACGAAGTGGAAGCGTTCCTGCTGGAATGCAACCTCATCAAACAGTACCGGCCCTATTACAACATCCTGCTGAAGGACGACAAGAGCTATCCCTATCTGAAGCTGACTTTCGGGGAGGACTATCCAAGACTGATCATGACCCGCAAAAGGCTCCTGGACAGGGGCAGATATTTCGGACCCTACTCCAACGCCGGGGCTGCGAAGAAAATGCTCGAAGCCATCAACAGATTCTATCCCCTGAAGATGTGCACGAAAAAAGTTTCAGCCGGCAAAAAGACGGGACGGGTATGCCTGAATTACCATCTCGGGCAGTGCATGGGCCCCTGCCAGGGAGACGTGGACCCGGATATCTACGCAGGATATGTAAAGGAAGTGGAGGCCATCCTTTCGGGCAGTTACAGGGATCTTTCGAAAAAGATCACAGAAGCCATGAACGAGGAAGCCGAAAAGCTGAACTACGAAGCCGCCGCGGAGCTCAGGGATATGAACGAAGCGGTCCTGGCCATGTACGAAAAGCAGAAGATCGACTCCTCCTTTACGGACGAGAGGGACATAATAGCGGTGGCGTCGGACGAAAACCTCTCCGCGGTACAGCTTTTCCGGGTACGTGAAGGTAAGATGATCGCCGGGGAGACCCGCTACATGACGAAGAGCCCGGACGACACGGATTCCGACGTATACGTATCGTTCATACAGCAGTATTACATCTCTGCGGAATACATACCCAGGGAGATACTGATCTACGAACAGACGGATCAGGAGGAAGTGCTCTCTGAGCTCCTCAGCCGCATAAAGGGCTCCAGGGTGACGGTCAGCGTGCCCCGCATCGGGGAAAAGAAGCGCCTCGGGGAACTCGCGTATAAAAATGCTCTCATGAACATCGAGAACAAAAGAAGCGAAGCGGAGAGAGCCGAAATGATCCGCCGCAGGGCGATGACGGAGATAGCCCAGAAGCTGGGCATGGAATCTCCCCCGAAGAGGATAGAATCCTATGATATCTCCAATACCGCCGGGGCCGACAACGTGGGGGTGATGGTGGTATTCAACGAAAGCCAGCGTTCACCGAAGGATTACAGGCGATTTCGGATAAAATACGTGAGCGGACAGGACGATTATTCCTCCATGAGCGAAGTTGTCTTCCGCAGGCTCAACAGGGCCTACGGGGAACTGCAGGAGGGATCGCCGTCCCCGAAGTTCCTTCCCCTGCCGGATCTGATACTGGCAGACGGAGGAGCAGCCCATGTCAATACGATAAAAAGCGTCGTATCCACCTTCGGATACGATATCACCGTGGCGGGCCTGGTAAAGGATTCAAAACACCGGCTGAGGGGGGTAGTGCTGGAG
>JAGACT010000153.1 GCA_017613995.1 Eubacteriaceae bacterium | reverse complement strand
TCATCACCAGGGACGTGGTCTTGATCATCCTGGTAACAAGGTTGATGGAAAGGGGTATGAGCCTTCTCACCGTCTGGGGTATTATCACGTGGATGTAGGTCTGGGGCAGCGTCATGCCCAGTGCCGAGGCGCTCTCGTACTGATGGGCCGGTATGCTTATGAGGGATCCCCTCACCAGGTCCGCCATCTCCGCCGTGCCCCAGAAGCTGAATACTATGACGGAGGAGAGCGTCGCGTCGATGTTTATCCCCAGGACCCTGGTGGTCCCGAAGAACACGATGAATAGCAGCACCATCTGGGGCATGATCCTCACGACTTCCAGATATATCCTGGAGAGGATCTTTACCAGAGGATTCCTGCCGCACATTAGGGCGCCTACGACAAGTCCCAGCACGATGCTTATGGCAACGGATATGAGGCTTATCCTCAGGGCCACCCAAAGGCCCTGCAGGAGCCGCTGCATGTTTATGCCCTTGAACAGGACGTCAATCCCCAAATCCGGCATAGCGCATCCTCCTTTCCACCAGGCTGCCGATCACGGAGACCGGAAGCAGGATGATCAGATAGAAGGCCACCAGCAGGGAAAGGCACTCCACTGTGCGGTAATACAGTCCTATGAGGTCCTTCGCCGTGAACATCAGGTCCATCAGGCTGATGGCGGAGAACACGCTGGTCTCCTTGAGCAGAAAGATGATATTTGCGACGAAGGCGGGCACGCTTATCGATATCGCCTGGGGCAGTATCACGTGAATCACGGCCTGCCAGCGGGTCATACCCAGGCTGAGGGCGCTTTCCATCTGCACGCTGTCCACTGCCTCTATGCCGCTTCGGAAGGCTTCCGCCATATATGCTCCGCCGAGAAGGGAGAGCCCCAGCACGCCGCATACCTCGGCGTCCATCGGTATGCCAACGCGGGGAAGGGCGAAGTACAGGAAGAACAGCTGTACCAGCAGCGGCGTGTTCCGGAACAGCTCTATGTAGAATCCCGCAAGGCCCCTGAGGACCGGCACCCTGTAGTGCCTGATAACGGCGCACAGAAAACCGATCAGGACGGAGAAGAGTATCCCCATCCAGCCTATCTTAAGGGTCAGTATCATGGCCCTTTTGTATAAGGGCAGATATGAAATGATGACGTCCCAGTCCATCGCGTCCGCTCCCGTACCCCGCACGTACACCGAGCGGGGCTGAAATACTGTAAGTTATATTATATAGTCTCATCATACCCAAAACAAAACAAAAAAAGGCATGAATGACCTCTCCGTGCAAAAAGCAAGCCGGACAGAGGCGCGCTGGGCGCTCTGTCCGGAAACATGTCAGCTGACAGATCTTACTTCACGACTCCGCCTTCGACCACCAGGGTATCCTCGAACTCGAGGCCGTAGGTGTCCACCAGGGTCTCTTCATAGTCCTTGTGGAAGAAGTTCTCCTCACCGAGGGCGACTATCTCGTCGTTGAGCCAGTCAAGCAGTGTCTGGTTGCCCTTCGTGACCGCGGGAGCGATGGTATCCGCGCTGCCGAGGAAGTCGATCCCCACGGTATAGCCGGGATTGACCGCCGCGAAGGCTATGACCTCGGTATTGTCGTTGGCCCACGCCACGCCGGTGCCGTTCTCGAAGGCGCTCTTTGCCGCAGCGTAGGTGTCGAACTTCTGGAGCTGGATATCGGGATAGTTCTTTACCAGGAACGTCTCGGCGGTGGTGCCGGTGATGACTATGATCTGGTCATCCGCCCCTATCTGGGACAGATCAGTGATGACCCTGTCGTCATGGGAGACTACTCCAAGCGCAACGTTCATGTAGGGCAGGGCAAAGTCAACGACCTGGGCCCTCTCCTCGGTAACGGTGAAGTTCGCGAGGATGATGTCCACCTTTCCGGTCTCCAGGTACTCGATGCGGCTCGCCGCCTCGGTGGAAACATACTCGATGGTGACACCGAGGTCCGCTCCGATCCTTTCGGCAAAGTATACGTCGTAGCCCTGATAGATGCCGTTCTCGTCAACGAATCCGAAGGGTGACTTGTCGGAGAAAACGCCTATGCGGATGACTCCCGACTCCTTGATCTCATCCAGGGTCCTGAATACGTCACCGGATGCATCCTCCTCCTTCTTAGAACCGCATCCGAAGATGCCCGCTATGAGCAGAACGCTCAGTAAAACCGCTGCAATACGTCTTGTATTCCTCTTCATTTTTTATTTTCCTCTCTTTATATTGTTTTGTTGTTATACCGTCAGATGACCCGCACCGGGTATAAAAATATCCCGGGCAACTGAGCTCCCGGGATAAAGTGATGATACCTTTAAAAGTATATACTATATGGCGGCGATATCCGGAAAACAGGGATACGCCGGGTCATCACTGAACACCCGGGAGCAAAGCATTCGGCAACACATACATACCATGTTTCCGTCGTTGACTCTGTACACGATATCCTCTCCTTTCCGCGAAAGATGTTATTGACGGTATTTTACTCCCTGTATCCCCCGATGTCAAGTAGTTTTTTATATATTTATCTACTATTTTAGTAGGTAAATATCCTGCCCCTGCCCCGCTCTCCTCCGAAGGAATGCCCATCCCCCCGTTCCGTGGAAGAAATCACCCATGCCCGCGGCCCTTTGGGGCGATGCATCATACCGGGATCTTTTTCAGTCCGCGATCGAAAAAGTGACCGTCGGATCGCCGCTGCCGAGAAACTCCCTCATGCTCTCCCCCGTCGCGCCGTCGACATGGCCGAGAAGAGTGAAGCTCCACGTGTTCACGCCGTAGTAGATCGTCACCTGGTCTCCCTGATACAGAATGATGTCTCCGGGGGCCGTCGTTATGTTCCCGTCGCATCTGACGATGTCGGTACCCAGCGGACCCACCTTTTCAAAACCGCCGTAGTCGTGCATGTCTACCGTCACGGGTCCCTTTTCGAGCAGTTCATGGAATTCTTTCGCGGAGGCGTTGTCCGACAGCGTCGCGGTGACAAATCTGTCGCCGATGGTGATCCGTATCTTCATTACATGAGCCTCCGTATCCGCCGCGGGGCCGCTGTCCGAAACGGCCGTATCCGGCTGCTCTGTTCCCGCCTGCGGCTTTTCGCTGCCAGAGGCCGCAGGAGCACCGCCCGAGCCGCAGGAGGCGAGGGCCGTAAGCATCACGGCGGCAAGTACTGCTGAAAGTATCCTTTTCATGATCGGTCCTCCCGTTATTGTGTTCTCTCCATATGACGTACCTCGGACTGTTGCATCGGGGATGTGATCCAAAGATATGCTATTATCGCTGTTCCGGGAACCGTGACCTCCGGCGTGATGATGCCGATACTCTTCCTGTTCCTTACGAAGGCGAAGACGCTCGCCGCCGTCAGCAGCAGATACAGCATTATCAGATATACAGTAAAACCCATCCTGGTCATCTCCCCGGGATCCGGTCTGTCACCCGTGCAAATGCATCTTTTCGCAGTTTTCAGTCGGAAACATCGACATGGGGCGCAAGCCTGAAGCTCCACTCCGGATATATCCGTTCAAGCTCGGAGGATATCTTCGAGAGTTCCTCCGAGGCGTCTACACGAAAACGGAAAGCAACGTAGAAGTCCACTTCGCGTATTTCGGAATCGATATAGAAACCGTATACCCTGACGACCCCGGGATGCGCCGTGACCCGTGAAATGATATCTTCCCTCAGCCGGGCGGCCTCATCGTCCAGGGTATTGCGGGAATAGACACCTATTCCCATAAGGCTGACGCCGGTCTCCCCGAAGACCCTTCCCCGGATCTGCCGTGACATCCGGTCGATCTCCGCGGCAGTGGTCACGTCGTCCACTTCGATGTTTACGGATCCGTAGTTTTT
>JAGACT010000152.1 GCA_017613995.1 Eubacteriaceae bacterium | reverse complement strand
GATGGTCATGCCCGGAGACAACGTAACGATGACAGTCGAGCTGATCACACCCATCGCACTGGAGCAGCAGCTTCGTTTCGCTATCAGAGAAGGCGGAAGAACAGTCGGATCCGGCGTTGTTGCCACAGTTATCGAATAATCAAAGATCATATGCGGTCCGGTCCAACCGGACCGCGGTTTTTGGCAAAGTGCCTTACGGGGTGCTTTTTTTATTGCGCAAAAAAGCATCCGCGCAGGGCGGATGCTTTGAAATATCATTGATGGCGTCAGTTCATTCTTATGCTTATGGCCGTGCGCTTCCACTTGCCTGAACGGTAGCGGAGATTTATCAGCAGGCTCCTTACGGTCTGGTCGATTATGAAGCCGTACCAGGCTCCCTGCAGGCCGTAGCCCATCTTCGTTACGAAGAACCATGCGAAGAAGGCTCTGCAGAAGGTGGTGGTGAACAGGATCACCATGGCGGTGTAGCGGGTGTCTCCGGCGCCCCTCAGAAGACCGCCGTCGATCTGCTGCATCGTGATGAGAAGGATCAGCGGCGCGATCAGCTTCAGGATGCCGGTGCAGTTGGCGATGATGTTCGGGTCCTCGGAATAGAGGGAGGCCAGCACGCTGCCCTTGAAGAAGAAGAAACACGCCACTGCGAAGGCTATGCAGATGCCGAAGCGCTTGGCGATCTTTCCGTAGTAGTCCGCCACGTCCAGCCTCTTCTTTCCGATGCTCTGTCCCACCATGGAGGTGGAGGGCGTCGCGATGGCCTGGCCTATCATGAAGGTCATGGAGTTCAGGTTGAAGCATATCTGGTGGATGGCGTAGGCGTCCGTGCCCAGAGTCGATATGGTGCGGTTGTAGAGGATGTTGCCCAGCCTCATGGCCAGCTGCTCTATGACCGTGGGGATGCCGATCTTCGCTATGTTTCTGATGATCTCCGGATCCGGCTTCATGCCGTCGCTGATGCGGAAACGCAGGTACTGATGCTTTCGGGTTATGACTATCATGGCGAAGATGAATCCTGCCGTCTGTCCGATCACGGTGGCGAGGCTCGCTCCCGTGACTCCCAGGGCGGGGAAGCCGAAGTTGCCCAGTATCAGGCAGTAGTTGAAGAAAACGTTCACCACGTTGGCCGTCATATTGTAGATCATGGATATGCGGGTCTGGCCTATGCCTCTGAGGCTGGAGGTGATGGCGCTGGTGACGGCCACCACCGGGATGCCCACGATCTGGATGCGGAAGTAATTGATGGCTTCGCTGAGGGTGTAGGCGTCGATGGCGCTCTTCTTGGAGATGCTGATGAAGGTCAGAAACTGCCTGCACCAGATGAATGCCGGTATGCAGGCCGCAACGGACATGACCGCGCACAGCATGATGGCCTGCCTCATGATGGCTTTCGCCTTGTCCTGATCCTGCATGCCCCTGGCCCTGGCTATGAGGGCCATGCCTCCCACGTTCATGGCCATGAAGATGTTCATGATGAGCATCTTTGGCTGGGTGGTGAGGCCCACTGCGCTGATGGCGTAGGAACCGAGGGATCCCACCATCATCATGTCCACCATGGATACCAGCTGTACCAGCGTCAGCTCCACGAAGGCGGGCCACGCTATGCGGAAGATGTCGGAAAGGACTCCCTTCGTGTCGATGTCCTGAGGCTTATGCTTCGAAGGACGCAGGTCGTTCATGTCGTACTCTTCGTTGTTCTTTACGCTGTCCAGGTACAGCACCATATTCTTTTTGTTTTCCGAACTGCTCATATACTTATACTTCCTCTAAAAATCTGCAGAGCAGCCGTGTTTCTGCTCTGCCCGAATGTCTGTCTATCCTAATATTCTATATCATTAAAGGGGCTGTGACAACATTTATCAAATTAAAACCGCTTTAAAACTTTATCTTCGATGGACTTTGGACGTTTCGTATTGTATAATTGCCTTACTATTTTTTTACATTCAGGAGACTGATCATGGCAGATATCGTTGCCCCCAGGACCCTTCCGGGCTTCATGGAACTGATGCCCCGCGAGCAGCAGCTGTTCGACAGGATAAAGGGGATACTGGAGGAGACCTACCGTTCATACGGATTCTATTCGCTGGATACTCCCGTTCTTGAGCACAGCGACATACTTCTGGCAAAGGCCGGAGGAGAGACGGAAAAACAGATCTACCGCTTCAGCAAGGGGGATACGGATCTTACGATGCGTTTCGATCTGACCGTGCCCCTGGCGAAGTACGTGGCGATGCACCAGAACGAGCTGGCCTTCCCCTTCCGCCGCTACCAGATAGGCAAGGTGTACAGGGGAGAGAGGGCCCAGAAGGGCCGCTACAGGGAATTCTACCAGGCCGATATAGACGTTATCGGCGACGGAAAGCTCGGCATCATAAACGACGCGGAGATCCCATCCATCATCTGCGACATCTTCGGAAAGCTCGGCATCGAGGGCTTTACCATCCGCATCAACAACCGCAAGGTCCTCGGAGGCATCTTCGAGGTGTACGGTGTCAGAGACCGCGCCACCGACGTCATGAGGATCATCGACAAGCTGGACAAGATCGGCCGCGACAGCGTCATAGAGGAACTGTCCGGGATCGGCATGGACGCTTCCATGGCGGGAGAGCTGCTGGATTTCCTGGGACTCAGGCTCGGTAACGACGGGATGCTCGCAAAGCTCGGGGAACTGACCGGCAGAAGCGCCATCCTGGACGAGGGAGTCGGCGAGCTGGCCACCCTTCTTCGGTACGCGAAGCTCTTCGGAGTGGAAGAGAACCACATGAGGATAGACCTCACCATAGCCAGGGGGCTTGATTACTACACCGGCACCGTTTACGAGACCATCATCGATTCGCACCCGGAGATCGGAAGCGTCTGCTCCGGAGGAAGATACGACAACCTGGCGGAATACTATACCACCAGAAAACTCCCCGGAGTCGGCATGTCCATCGGCCTTACCAGGCTCTTTTACGTGCTGGACGCCAACGACTTCATCGACCGCAGCTTCTGCTCCCCCGCGGACCTTCTGATAATCCCCATGACCGACGACGTGGAAGGCGCTGCGGAACTTTCGGTATACTTCAGAAGCAGGGGCATCCGTACCCAGGTGTATCTGGAGGAGCGCAAGTTCAAGCAGAAGATGACCTACGCGGACCGTCTCGGAGTGCCCTTTGCCGCCATACTGGGGGAGGATGAGATCAGACAAGGGAAGCTGTCACTGAAGGACATGGAGAGCGGCGAACAGGTCCTCACGGATGCCGAGGACGCCGCCGGCAGGATCCTCGCGAAGATGGGCGAGCTCTCCGGCAGAAAGATCCTTCACATAGACTGAGAACATCCGCAGAAGTGAGAGGATACGGGAAACCGTATCCTTTTTCAGATTTCATCAGCATTCTTAGACGCTTCTAAGGCGTTTTTAACCAGTATCCAACGTTCCCGCGTTCCGTTTGGTATATAATGTCTGTGTCAAGGAGACCGTTATGCTTAGTTTATATGAGATTTTCGAACAGAGAAGGGAAGTCCTGCGCTCGAAGATAGCCCAGGACCCCAGACCCTCCGCGGCGGTCAGCGCGGTTTCTGAATGCCTGGACCAGCTGCTGTACAAGTTCGTCGAGGAGACGGACGACGAGGCACTGGAAGAGGCCGCCTCCGGGATGATCAGGCTCGCCAAATTCGTGCTGCCTCTTATGGAGGCCGTCAACGAAACGAAGATATGGTCCAGCAGGGTGGAGACCGAGCCCGCGGTGAGCCGGCGGAAAAATCCCGCGGGAATGATCCTGTGCGTCTTTTTCGCCGTACTGTCCCTGGCAGCCTTCGCGCTGCTGGTCTATCCCTACGTGCATGCCCTGGAGATAAAGCTCATACTGCAGATGGCGGGCGTACTGGTCGTAGCCGTCGCGTTCATCTATCTCACCGGCATCATGGCGGGCAGAAAGAAGGATATCCCGAAGGAGAAGACGGAGCTGCGATCCGACGTGTTCGTGAATACCGAAGACGTAATAAGAAGGCTCACCGCCCTGATCCTCCAGATGGACAAGGAGCTTTGCGCCCTTAAGGAGGATAACGACAACGAGCCCCTGGTGGGGGACGATAAGGAATTTCCTCCGAGGCTTCTGGAGTTTTATTCAAACCTGCTGGAGGGATCCTATTCCGCCGACGGCGATATAGCCCTCGAGAAGCTGGGGGACGCGGTATATTACATCCACACCCAGGGCATTGATCTGAAGGACTTCGCAAAGGATACGCAGGATCTGTTCGAATTCCTGCCCGGCAGGGAAGAGAGGACGCTGATCCCCGCCATGATGTACCGTGACAGGCTGCTCAGAAAGGGTCTGGCGACCAGGAAGGAATAGGGAACTTGAGATATGGCTGTTAAATACTACGGGTTCGATCTCGGCGACGCCGAGTGCGCCCTTTCCGTCAAGAGCGAGGGCTCCCAGAAGGAACCTTCGGTGATACCCGTCCACGGGACGAAGAGCTTCATAAGCGCCTACGCCACTTCCCACAGCGGGGAGGTCATCATTGGCGAGACCGCCTGCTATTCCCCGAAAGCCACCGAGGCCAGGCTGCGCTTCAAGAGCAGGTTCCTGACCGATCCCATGGTGAACAACGACATAATGCGCTTTGCCAGAGCCGTGCTGGATGCCCTTATCGACGAGGGCAACCTCAGACCGGACAGCGACAATATATTCTACATAGGCTGCCCCGCCGGATGGAACAAAAACGACAGGGAACGCTACAGGGCCATCTTCGAGAATGCCGGCTATCCTCCCGCAAAGGTGATAACCGAGTCGAGGGCCGCCCTTATGTACGCCTGCCAGTCTAAGCATCTCCAGCTGAGCTACGATATACTCTCAAAGCCCATGCTGGTGGTGGACATGGGTTCCTCCACCACGGATTTCGCATATATCAACGGAGGCCGCGAGGTGGAACTGCAGACTGCCGGCGAGGTATTCCTCGGCGGAGGCATCATGGACGAGATACTTCTCGGCGACGCCGTGAAGGCCCATCCGAGATCGGACAGGATCGCCAGGGAATTCGAGGAAAGCCCCTCCTGGCACACCTACTGCGAGTTCGCGGCGAGAAAGCTCAAGGAGAAGTACTTCTCAGACGAGGATTACTGGCAGGAAAGGGGCCTTACCCAGTCCGTGGTCATCCGCAACCGCCTGCCCGTGAAGCTGACTCTGAAGATCGACAAGAAGGAAGCGGACAGGCTCCTTCACGAGAAGGTGGACCGCCTCGGAGGCCGCTCCTTCATAGAGGTGTTCAGGCAGTCCCTGGAGGACGTCAGGGAAAAGACGTCCGAGCATCCGCCCATCATAGTCCTGCTGACGGGAGGAGTATCGAAGATGCCGATCATCAGAAAGATCGTATCCGAAGTATTCGAGGATTCCGTCATCGTAAGCGACGCCGAGCCCGAGTTCTCGGTATCGAAGGGACTGGCCTATACGGGAGAGACGGAAGCTGAGCTTCGAAAGTTCAGAGAGGAACTGACGGAGCTGATATCCTCCGATACCGTGGAGACCATAGTCAGCGAACATATCGAGAGCTTATTCCAGAAGGTGGTCGATACACTGATAGAACCGATCCTGAAAAACGCCGCCATACCCGTCTTCCAGAGATGGAGGAACGGAAAGATCCGAACCCTCAACGACATAGACACGGAGATGCAGAAATCCATTTCCGATTACATGACTTCCCCGGAGGTCAAGCAGCTGCTGGTAAAGCCCATAGCGGAATGGATGAAGCCCATTTCCGCCCAGCTTGAGGAGAAGACGATTCCGATCTGCGTAAGGCACAACGTGCCCTACACGTCCCTGTCACTGGTCTCCTTCATGGAGCTCAATGACGTGGACCTGGACATTCACGCGGAAAAGGTGTTCGCCCTGCCGGAGATCATCTGGCTGATCAACGCCATCATTTCCCTGATGGTGGGCTTCCTCTGCGGAGGCAGCGGAGTCGCCCTTATAACAGGCGGACTTCCCGGGATACTGGCGGGAGCCGCCATATCCCTTCTGGTGCTGCTGCTGGGCAAGGAGAAGGCCACCGAAGCCATAATGGACGCGGACCTTCCCACGCTGGTCAGAAAGGCCCTTTCGGAGAAGTTCTTCGAATCCCGTACGGAACAGATCAAGGAAAAGGTCAGGGG
>JAGACT010000151.1 GCA_017613995.1 Eubacteriaceae bacterium | reverse complement strand
CCTTCCCCACCATCGTAAGGGATTTCCAGGCTGTGATCTCCCGGGAGATCAAAAGCCAGCTGATGGAAAAGGAAGGCCGCCTGCCCGACGCGGTGCTGGCCTGCGTGGGCGGTGGCAGCAACGCCATAGGCGCCTTCTACCACTTCATAGACGAGCCCTCCGTGAGGCTCATAGGCTGCGAGGCCGCGGGACGGGGGATCGATACCTTCGAGACCGCCGCCACCATAGCCACGGGGCGTTCGGGCATCTTCCACGGCATGAAGAGCTACTTCTGCCAGGACGAGTACGGACAGATCGCTCCGGTGTATTCGATCTCGGCGGGACTGGATTATCCCGGCATCGGGCCCGAGCACGCATGGCTCCACGATACGGGCAGAGCGGAGTACGTCCCGGTGACCGACGACGAAGCGGTGGAAGCCTTTGAATACCTCTCCAGGATGGAGGGCATAATACCCGCCATAGAATCGGCCCACGCCGTGGCATACGCCATGAAGATCGCGCCTGCGATGGACCGCGACAGGATAATAGTGATCAACATTTCCGGCAGGGGCGACAAGGACTGCGCCGCCATCGCCCGCTACAGAGGGGAGGACATACATGAATAGGATACCCGATGCATTCCGAGACAAAAAAGCGTTCATCGCCTTCATAACCTGCGGCGACCCGGATCTCGCCGCCACAGCGGCCTGTGTCAGAGCCGCCGTCGAAGGAGGCGCCGACCTGATAGAGCTGGGGATACCGTTTTCCGACCCCACCGCGGAAGGCCCCGTGATCATGGAAGCCAATACCAGGGCTCTGGCGGGGGGAGTCACCACCGATAAGATCTTCGAACTGGTGAAGGAGCTGAGAACAGACGTATCGGTCCCCATGGTCTTCATGACCTACGCCAACGTGGTCTATTCCTACGGCACGGACCGGTTCTGCCGGCGCTGCAGCGAAACGGGCATCGACGGCATCATACTGCCGGACGTACCCTTTGAGGAAAAAGAGGAATTCGCCTCCGTCTGCCGTGAGTACGGTCTGTGCCTCATAAGCCTCATAGCCCCCACCAGCGAGAACCGTATCGCCATGATCGCCCGGGAAGCCGAAGGGTTCCTTTACATAGTATCCTCCATGGGCGTGACGGGCGTGAGAAGCGAGATCACCACCGATATCGGCTCCATGGTGGAACTGGTCAGGACCAGCACCTCCATTCCCTGCGCCGTGGGCTTCGGCATCTCCACCCCGGAGCAGGCGGGAAAGATGGCGGCCCTCTCCGACGGCGTCATCGTGGGAAGCGCCATAGTAAAGCTCATAAACGAGAACAAAGACGGCGCCCCGGAAGCCGTGAGGGAATACGTCAGGGCCATGAAACGGGGCATGGCGAACGCCTGAAAATTAAAAAAGAGGGACTCACCTGCGGCATGAGCCGCAGATGAGTCCTTTTCCGTTCAGAAAAGCTGTCCCGGAAGCACCAGCTTCTCCTTAGGCGGGAAGAGGCCGTCGAAGGCTTCGACATCTGCTTCTTCCACGTAGTAGCCTTCGGGAGTCATGTATACTCCGGTGATGCCGTCAAGGTAGCCGGGGATCAGTTCCCTGCAAAGAAAGAACGAACTGTCCGCATCCTCCGGCAGGTCGTGGTAACGAATGCCGAAGCGTGATGCGTAGTCGAATCCGCTGTTGCCGTAGAAACCGATGTTTCCTTCGAAAAGAACGGCTCCGTATCCCATCTGTGCCGCCTTCTCAAGGGAGTAATCCAGCAGCTTTTTGCCGTATCCCATCCGCTTCAGATCGGGGGCGATGCATATGGGGCCCATGGTCAGTACGTCGATCTTCCTTCCGTCATCGGATTCGATGAACGTTTTCATGAACATGTTCTGCCCGATGAGCCTGCCGTCCTGCTCCATCACGAGATCCAGTTCCCTTATGAACGCGGGATCGTCCCGGACCACGTGCATCACGTAATGCTCGTACGCACCCGGACGGTAGACGTTCCAGAACGAATCTCTGATCAGTTCCTCCGTTTCCCTGTAGTCATCCTCTGTTTCCAAACGTATGATATAGTCATTTTTTTCCATTATTTTGCCTCCTGAAAATTGTTGACCGCAATTGCCGACGGCGGGAGGTCAGTTCGGATCTTAAGCCGACCTCCCGGTCAGCATACGGGATCCATTGATGTGTACTTGATCAAAAAGCACTCTCCTGTAAATAATTATTCTATAACAAGGCCCAATGGCCCCATTACCTGAGATGTACCGCTCCCGGGGAACCGGAGCTGAACAGTTCCCCTCCCGGCCCCGTTCGGGGCTGTCCGGTATCCGAAACCGGTAGGCTGTCCTTCAGGAAAGTGCCGGGCTTTCATGCCCGGCACTTAAAACTGTCTTATTTCTTTTATAAACCTGTCTTATGACTTAATCCAACGGCTCATTCCGAATCCGTTCTTCAGGCGAGCCTTCTCCTGATACCGGGTATCACGATGAAGACAACCGCCAGGGCAACCGCCGCTGCGAACCAGGCGGGAATGATGCTGTCGACACCGGTAACCGGGTTGGGCGCCTGCCATACGGCATAGAGCTCGAGGTTGTCGTCTAAGCTTATCTGTTCTCCCGGCTGGTACTCTGCTTCTGTGGCATTTCTGGATGTCGCCCATCCCTTGAAGGTCATGCCTTCCTTGGTCGGCACCTGATCCGTAAGGGTCGCGGAATTCTGATATGCCTTTTCAGGATCGAACTCACCCACACCGCCGTTGGCATCGTACGTGATCTCGTAGTAGATCTTTACCGTACCCTGACCAAGCTGCACGAATTCATCTGTAACCTTATAAACTGTGCCAGTCCATGTTTTGCAGTATTCATTGCTGCTGAGGGGTGTTTTATATTCCCCGGGATCTTTAGCGGTAACGTCGAACCCCGCGAGAGATATATACCAGTTGGCAGTATATACTAAAAAATCCCACTGGTCGAATAAATAATAGCCTGCCTCATCCTGCGTGTATGTATTACCGCTTTCCTTTACAGGTATGAAGTGGACAGTCTGATAACCGCCGTTATATTTGAGCTCTACCACGGTCTGCCCGTCTTCTGTTACGGCTTTGATACCGTCAGAACTGCTGGCCTTGTCACCGTACACCGCTTCCAGAACGATGTTTTCGGAAAGTGTATAATCATATCCCGGTAAATACTTATTAGTAGTACCTTTTTCATTCCAGTACAGGAACACGTCACCATCTTTTGTAGGATAATCAGAGCGCAACGTAGACGATACACCTTTTGTGAATGTCTGGGTGGATATTCCTAAATCCCCAGTAAAAGGATTATCTCCATCATAGAATTTTACAGTGACTGTTTCCGATTCAGTTCCGCCTTCGCTGGGCTCCTCCGCAAAGGCCTGGCTCATACCCGCGAATGCGGAGCATATTATAATGGCTGAAACAATGAGAAGCGCGCTTATGGTCTTCAGAATCTTCCTCATGATTTTACCCCTCTGAATATTATCGATTTATTAATTAATTATAATCTTCACCAAATGAAATGTCAACGGAATATAAGATATAGTCCGCATGACAGAACAATTTTTCCCGGTGCAGCCCAGCCGGGTCTGACTGCGGTAGCCGGAATTTAGGAAGATCGGTCTTCTGCGAAGACTCCGTCATTCCTCCTTCGGCAGCTTCGGAACCCTGATGGGGCGCAGGAAACACCCTATGCCCTTAAGGATGCGGCCGTTGGCCATATGTGTCAGTCCCAGAGCGTAATTATAGGGAAGAGTGCTGCCCGCGCACATGCTCATGGACCTGAGGGAATTGCTCTCCATGACCCTTCTCAGAAAGACAGCGCCCTTGATCCCGTTGTCCCGCTCGGGCCCGGGAGGCAGCTTCTCCGCTTTTTTG
>JAGACT010000150.1 GCA_017613995.1 Eubacteriaceae bacterium | reverse complement strand
GCCCTGTCCAGATAACCGAACAGGGGATGATCCTTATGTATGTCGATGCATTCAACATGGTACATGGAGACATCCTTATCTAAGATTCAGTGTGAACTCAAAAGCCGTTCCGAATTGATCATACCATATATGTTCGAAAAAAACCATACATATGTTTGCGTATTTTTAAAAATTAGAATCGCATTCATCCCGCCGCTTGCAGAAGCGGGGGTCTTCTGCGATGATTATGATAAACTTTCCGTAACCAGATCCGATATCGGGATATTCAGCGGGCATATCTTCGGATATACCCGTTTTTTGAAAATGGATTGATCTGTGAAGGAGGATACTGATGAGACTGAAACTGATAAAGCTCACAAAAGCCTATGAGAAGCAGCTGGGAGAGATGATCGACGAATGGAAAGAGGACCAGGAGCTCAATCATACGAATCACTCTCCCCGGGCGATCTTCAGAAACGATTACCATGATTTCGATTATTATCTCGAGAACCTCGAAGTGAAGGAAGAAGCGGACGGAAGAGTGCCGGACTCCGTATTCTTCCTGCTGGATGAAGAGCGGGACAGGCTTCTCGGAGCGATCGATATCCGTCATTACCTGAATGAGGAACTGTTCAGAGAAGGCGGGCATATAGGGGATGGAATCAGACCGAGCGAGCGCAGAAAAGGCTATGCCACTCAGATGATCCGGCTGGCCCTGATCGAATGCAGGAAACTGGGCATCGAAAAGGTGCTGATCACCTGCGATAAGGATAATGCCGCCTCGGCCGGATCCATTATCAACAACGGAGGGATCCTTGAAAACGAATTCGTAAATTCGGACGGTGAGATCGAGCAGCGTTACTGGATCACCCTCTGAAGCTGACGGTCCGGATCTTCTGCGCTAAACTTGAATTATACCACCGGTATATTTACATACCGGTTTTGCTGTGATATAGTAATCCAAGATAAGAGTGCACTGCCCGGAAAGGAAAAACGATGACTGCCGTTCGTTTCGCGCTGACGAGTGTCGAGTATAAGGAATACCAGCCTGAATCCGAATACAGGCTTTATCGTTTTGCGCGCTCATACAGGGCAGAGATAAAAGGATGAGCGGATCTCGGATCATCCGCAGACAATAAGGCAACACGCCGCCTGCCCAGTATGAGGCAGGCGGTTTTTCAATATGTGAAAAGGAGGAAAGACAATGCTTGAAATAAAAGGCACATACAATACAGCCGTATGTTTCGCCACCATCATCGAGGATCAGGCCGTGGAGCAGATCCGCAGGATGTGCGACCACGAGTTCACCGAAGGCAGCGTCATACGCATCATGCCCGACGTACACTCCGGGACGGGCTGCACCATAGGGACCACCATGACGGTCACCGGAAAGGTCGTGCCCAACATCGTCGGGGTGGACATAGGCTGCGGCATGTACACCGTCGAGCTGGGAAAGGGCGACATCGACATGCAGAAGGCGGACGAAGCGGCCCACTTCATACCTTCCGGAATGAACGTCTGGGAAGGCCGCAGGGAACAGTTCGACCTTACGGGCCTGAGCTGCTACCGCGAACTAAGGGATACGAAGCGCCTTCAGCGCAGCCTCGGAACCCTGGGAGGAGGAAACCATTTCATCGAGATCGACATGGCTTCCGACGGGACCAAATACCTGGTTATACATTCCGGATCCAGGAATCTGGGCACCCAGGTGGCAAACTACCACCAGAGCCTCGCGGTGGAGCTGAACATGGGAAAGGAAGAATACATCGCTCAGCGGGACGCTCTGATCGCTGAATACAAGGCCCAGGGCCGCCGCAGCGAGATAGAAGGGGCCCTGAAGAAGCTCAAATGGAACCGGAAGGCCCTGAGCGTCCCGAAAGACCTGTGCTTTCTTTACGGAAAGTACCTGGAAGATTACCTGGCAGACGTGGAGATCTGCCAGAGGTTCGCGAAAAGAAACCGGGAGCTCATGGCCGAGATCATCCTCGAGCGTCTGGGCATCGGCGCGGGAGAAGCCTTCCATACGATCCACAACTACATAGACATGGACGGGATGATCCTCAGAAAGGGAGCAATCTCCGCCAGGGAGGGCGAAAAGGTTCTTATCCCCATCAACATGAGGGACGGAAGCGTCCTGGCAGTGGGGAAGGGGAATCCCGACTGGAACTACTCCGCGCCCCACGGCGCAGGCAGGATCATGTCCCGTACCGAGGCCAAAAGCACTCTCGACGTGGCGGAGTACCGCTCCCAGATGGCCGGGGTCTACACCACCTCCGTCAGCGAGGCCACCCTGGACGAAGCCCCCATGGCATACAAGTCCCTCTCGGACATAATAGGAGTGATCGGCGACACCGTCGATATAATAGAAGTTTTAAAACCCATCTACAATTTCAAGGCTGACTGAGCCGGTCCCATCCGGCTTTTCGGCCGGAAAGGAGAAAAAAAGCATGGACAAGATCCCCGTCATCGACATGGCGGCCACCGGGATCAACATAACAAGGCTGCGTGTCTGCGCGGGCCTGAGCGTAAGGGACCTCCAGGACATCTTCGGGTTCGCCACGCCCCAGGCCATCTACAAATGGCAGCGCGGCATCGCCCTGCCCACCGTGGACAACCTGGTGATCCTTGCAGCTGTCTTCGGCACCGCAATCGACGACATCCTGGTGGTGGATCGCACCGGTATCCGCCTGAACGCGTAAAAATACAAAGGGTGCATGCCACCCCCACGGCCCCTTCGTCTAAATGGCCAGGACACCGCCCTTTCAAGGCGGAAATGCCGGGTTCAAATCCCGCAGGGGTCACCATACCGGATCGGTGCAGCGGCAGCACGCCTGAGCAGACTTAGAAAACCGCGGTTCTGTTCCATGATCCGGCGGGAGTTTCACACTGTTTTGCGACCCCTTCGTCTAACCGGTCAGGACCCGGGACTCTCACTCCCGGAATGCGGGTTCGAATCCCGCAGGGGCCACCAACGAAACATAACATGGTTCCATGGCAATCCGGCAGGGATGCGGACCGCACTTCCGCGATGCGCCCGTTCGAGCCGGGCGTCAGCCTCCGGACGGTCATACGCGGCGCGGCAGGACTTACCGCGCCGATCCTTTTCAGACGGCATAGGAATGCCGTTTTCTTTTTTCGTCCAAGATACCTGGAAACAGCGTATCCCCGATCTGCCGCGGAGTATAAGCCCATGACATCTTTTTTGGCGGCGCCTCACCGTACATCATCTCAGATATGGTATAATGATAGGTCGAAAGAGAGGTTACCAAATGCCACTGTCACCGATGATGCAGCATTATCTCAAGATACACGAAGAAGTCCCTGACGCGTTTTTGTTCTACCGTCTGGGGGACTTTTACGAGATGTTTTTCGATGACGCCATCAAGGCCTCGAAGCTTCTGGACCTGACGCTGTCGGGGAGGGACTGCGGGCTGGAGGAAAGGGCTCCCATGTTCGGAGTACCCTTCCACGCCGTGGACAGGTACGTGGCCCGTCTGGTGGTCAAGGGCT
>JAGACT010000149.1 GCA_017613995.1 Eubacteriaceae bacterium | reverse complement strand
TGCAGAGCGGGCAGACGAAGTCGTCAGGCATCTCGCTGCCCTCGTGGAAGTAGCCGCAGACTCTGCAGAGGTAGCCTTCCTTCTGGGCAGGCGCCGGGTTCTTCTTAGGCTTGATATGGGCGTGATAGTAGGAATAGGTGCAGGAAGTCCCGGACGAGAGGACCTTTGCCTCCACCACGTTGGCGATATACAGGGTCTGGGTATCCAGGTCACGCACATCGATCACTTCGCAGGAGAGCACCGCGTTGGTGTACTGCGGGATATAGCGGATGCCGTTGAGCGTGCGGTCGTCATAGGGAACGTCCGCGAACTTGTCCACATCCCGCCCGGACTGGAAGCCGAAGTGCTCGAAGAGGGAGTACGGCGCATCCTCGGTGAGGATGGAAATGTTGAACTTGCCGGCTTTGGCCACCATATCGCAGGTATGGTTCTTTTTGATGCAGGAGATGGTGATCTTGCGCGGATCGCTGGCTGCCACCTGGCCTGCCGTGTTGATGATACAGCCGTAGTCCTTTCCGTCCACACGGGTGGTCAGCACTTCCACGCCGTAGGTCATATACTTGAACACACCGTCGTCCACCGGGAGCTTATCCCCTGCCGGAGCTGCGGCCTCGGCAATGGTGTAGACCGGAGGGGCCGGGCAGATATCCGCCGCGATCGCGTCGGCCACAGCATCCAGCTCCGCCAGCTGGTCTTCCTTGAGCGCAGACTTGAGCGAGATCTTGTCCCCGATGAACTCGATCCCCTTGAGCTTGCCCAGGGCTTCCTTCATCAGCGCGCCGCTGGCCGCCGCCCAGGAGCCGTTCTCCATGATGGCCACTTTTCGGTTCTGCAGATTGTGGTTCACCAGATCATGAATCAGGTTCTCCATGGTGACGAAGATGCCTGCGTTATAGGTAGTGGCGGCAAGCACAAGATGGCTGCAGCGGAACGCATTGGCCACGATGTAGCTCGCGGGGGTGACGGAGGTGTCGAACATGCGCACTTTCACGCCGCGCTCCACCAGCTTGCCGGCCAGGATATTGGCGGCATTCTCCGTGTGCCCGTAGACCGAAGCATAAGCGAGGCAGACGCTCTTCTCCTCCGGCGTGTAGGAGCTCCACTGGAGATACTTCTCCAGGAAGTCGCCGAAGTGGGAGCGCCACACGGGACCGTGGAGCGGGCAGACATAGTTCAGTTCCAGTCCGGCAGCCTTTTTCAGCACGTTCTGGACCTGCGGCCCGTATTTGCCCACGATGTTGGTGTAATACCGGCGGGCTTCTTCCATGCTCTCGCCGAAGAAGTCTCCCTCATCGGCAAACAGGCGTCCGTTCAGGGCGCCAAAGGTACCGAAGGCATCCGCCGAGAACAGGAGTTTATCCGTGAGGTCGTAGGTCATCATGACTTCGGGCCAGTGGACCATCGGCGCCATGACAAAGGTGAACTGATGCTTGCCGGCGTTGAACGTGTCCCCTTCTTTCACGACATACAGACGGTCGGAGAAGTCCATGTCAAAGAACTGGCCGAGCATGGTCTGGATCTTGGCGTTGCAGATCACCGTGGTCTCAGGGTAACGGGTAAGGAGCGCTTCGATGGTGTAAGCATGGTCGGGCTCCATATGGGAGATCACAAGGTAATCCAGCTTTCTCCCCTGCAGGGCATAGCGGACATTCTCAAAGAAAGTCTGATAGACGGCTTTATCGACCGTATCAAAGAGCACTGTGCAGTCATCCTGGAGAAGATAGGAGTTATAGGATACTCCGTCAGGAACTCCATAGACTCCTTCGAATACGGCAAGCCTGCGGTCATCCACGCCTACCCAGGTAAGGTCCTGCGTTACTTTTCTGGTAAAATGCATGTCTTCCTCCTGTATATGATTGTATTGTGTAAACTGAGATTTTCTGTTCAGAACAGTTTTTATTTTACATGAACCCTTCTCTCTTGTCCATGTACTTTTTCTTCTTTTTATGGAAACATAATACTATTGTCATAATATGCTTTTCATAATTTGTTAAACATATTTAGATAATCATAATATTATTACCATATTATAGTTTACATAATTTTTAATTAGCTCTGTCCTTCTGCTTCGATGGTCCCTATATAGCGATGGAATGTGAATTCATGCTGGCTGCTGTCTGCCTGCGGGAGGATGTAGTTCAGGATCCCGTCTCCGTTGTTCGCCTGCCGCAGCGTGAGGATCTGTTCCCCGTCCAGCTGAATGGCGCTTATCAAGTAATCCCCCAGGTTTTCCTGGGAGAAGATATAGGCATGCGCATCCCAGCAGCTGTCGTCTGAATAGTATTTTGTCATCTGCAGCAGGTCTGGGGCCTCGTCTTCACCGTTCCAGACCCGGCCGTACTGCAGAAAGATCCTGTAGTAATCGCTGCCGTTATCCACCACCATCGTCCTGTATTCTTCAAAGCGTATACCGGCCAGCGTTTCCCCGGTCAGTTCGTTTCTATACTCCCAGGCGCCGTTGCTGAGGAAATTCACCATATCGACTTCGCTGTTCCAGGTCGTGCCTCTTCCCTCTCCGTCGTCATCATGGCCGATCACATAGCGTGTCACTGTATCGTCCAGATGGAGATAATTATCCTCTCCGAACACAAAGTCACCAAAGAAGGCGCCTTTTGAAGCACTCACACGGACACGCGGATGCCACGGGCGGTTGACCCACAGGGCTACACTCTCCCCTTTTGCCAGCACCCCTGAAGCCACATTCTCACCGGGAAGGATCAGCCCAAACGAACTCGAAAGGATATGCTCCATGTCTGTTTCCGCACGCAGCCGGTCCACGATGAAGCGGACATCGTCTTCCTTTGCCGTCAATACAGCCCAGCACCAGTCGTACGGTTCGTCGGAAGGCAGCTGCGTCACCTGATAAAAGTCCTTCGCTCCCAGTGCTTTCGCTTCCGCTTCGGTCTCCACATAGCGGATATCCAGCAGATCGACCGGCGGCGTGGCATCAAGCGGAAGATTGGACCGGAACAGCCACTG
>JAGACT010000148.1 GCA_017613995.1 Eubacteriaceae bacterium | reverse complement strand
TAAGTTTTCCGTAATGCAAAAATAATATTTTCAAATATGAAAAAAGTGAAAACACCGAGGGCCAGTTTTCTTTCTATTTCTTTTCTTTGCGCACATGACAACAGAGGAAAGAATAGCCAAGGCTCTGGCTGTATCCACTGATACCAGGGCATTCGAACTGGGCCGGGACAATCTGGGGAAGGCTCCGGAGATGTTCCGCAGGTTTTTCGATGGGCATAAGTCCATAGTCGTAGCGGACAGGAACACCTGGAGGGTGGCCGGGGAAAAGATCTTCAACCACTTTTCACAGTCAGGCATACCGACTGAGAAATTTCTTTTCGAGGAGGACGAATTCCATGCGGACTGGGACCATATAGAAGTCCTCGACGAAGCTCTGGACAGAAGCGGCGCAATTGCCGTTTCCGTAGGTTCCGGCACCATAAACGACCTTTGCAAACTTTGCTCGCATCATCACGGCAAGTCCTATCTCACCATTCCTACCGCCGCCTCGGTAGACGGGTACACCTCTTTCGGAGCATCCATAACCTATCAGAATTCAAAGCAAACATTCGACTGCCCGGCTCCCGTTGCGGTTCTGGCCGATATCGACGTTATCGCAGCTGCCCCCAAGGCAATGACTGCTGCCGGCTATGCCGACCTCGCCGCCAAAGTGCCTGCAGGAGGGGAGTGGATGATTGCAGACCTTACCGGGGCCGAGCCCATCATCCCCGAGGCCTGGCACGTCCTTCAAGATGACCTTGACGATCTGCTCTCCGACCCGGAGGGTGTGGCGGCGGGAAAGCCGGAAGCAGTTGGAGCGCTATTCGAGGGCTTGATTCTCAGCGGTTTTGCGATGCAGGCGGCCCGTTCCAGCCGCCCTGCGTCCTGCTGCGACCACCTGTTCAGCCATATCCTGGATATGACCCACCATCGCTACAAGGGCAAATTCGTATCCCATGGTTTTCAGGTGGCCATCGGCACTCTTGCCATGTGCCGCGTTTTTGAAAAATTCTTCTGTGTGGACGTGGAAGCCATAGATGTGGATGCCTGTGTGGCGGCCTGGCCCGGCCTCGAGCAGGAACAGGCCAGAGCGTTGGATATCTTCAAGGACTTCCCGGCGCCTCGTCTCGGCTACGAGAATATCACTAAAAAATACTCTTCCCGCGAGGTGGTTAGAAAGGAACTTGAAACGCTGAAGGACGCCTGGCCTGAATTCAAGTCAAAACTGCAGGCTCAGGTCTGGCCATACGAAAAGATGAAGGAACGATTCAAGATTGTGGGAGCCCCTTATGAACCTGAACATATAGGAGTTACCCGGGAATGGGTGAGTTCTGTATTCCCCGTTGTGCAGCTTATGCGTTACCGCTACAATTTGCTGGACCTTGCAAAGAGGGGATGCTTTTATGACAAGATAGTACTATGAAACGGCTTATCGGACTGGACCTTGACGGCACCCTTACCCAGCACCGCACCCCTCTGGATGCGGAGCACAGGGCGCTGCTGGACGCGCTGGGCAGGAAGTACAAGATCGTTATTGTGGCTGCTGGCAATGCTCCCAGGGTATATGCCCAGATGGGAGAGTATCCTGTGGACATTATTGCTAATTACGGGATGCAGGAGAGCAGGATAGTAGACGGCAAGTTCTCGATGATCCGCGATGATGTTGTCGTGCCGGACAAGGAGTTTTTTGTCCGCGAAACAGACTACCTTCGTGAAAAATACGGCTACAGCGTTTTTGCGGGCGAATCGCTGGAGTTCCACGAAAGCGGTATGGTAACTTTTCCGCTTCTTGGAACCGGTGCGAACCTTGCAGACAAGATCTCCTTCGATCCGGACCGTAGGAAACGTCACGTCCTATACCCGGAAGTGCTGGAGCTGTTTAAGGGATATTCGGTATTCGTCGGAGGTTCCTCTTCCTTTGACTTCACTCCTCAGAATTACAACAAATACGATGCGATGCTGCAGTACGGGAAAGAGAACGGATATTCCGTAAATGAGATGCTGTATGTCGGGGATGATTTCGGAGACGGCGGCGGAGACAGCCACATCCGCCTGGGCGGGATGGATTACATAGAGGTAAAAGACTACAGGAATTCACCCGCTATGCTTGAATGTTTGCTTTAGCTTGCCAGACCTATGACTACTATCACTTTTTCACTGATTACCGCGTTGGCGCTTGCGCTCCAGGCAAATCCTTCAGTTGCGGATAGCGCTGAAGTAATTCGCTACCTTGGAGACAAGAAGGCATACGCCACTCCGGAAGGATACATCCACGATGTCCTCGAAGACAAGACTCTGGGCGCGGACGATTTCATCGAGAAGTATTACGAACCTATGCGCGCAGAGCATCCGGATTACATCACCAGGGATTCTATCGGAAGGGATGATTCCGGGAAATACACTATGTGGTGCTACACCTTCACCCCTCGCAAATACAGGAAAACCGTCTATATCCAGGCCGGCATCCACGGCAGGAACGAGTTCGAGAGCTATTTTGCATGCGCCCTGATGATGCGCCTCATAGCCGATGCGGACAAAGGAGATGATCCCTACCTCAAGTTCCTGCGGAAAAAAGTCCGCTTCGTCGTAGTACCTCTGGTGAACGTGTCAGACGCAAGCGAGAACCTGTACCCGCCGAAAAATTCCAACAAAATCAACCTCAACCGCGACTGGTTTAACGAAAAGACTCAGGAAATCCGGAACATAAAGTCTTTGCTGTCCACCTTCAAAAAAGGTGAAATCTGTTTTGGCTTCGACCTTCACACAGACCCCAGGGGCCTCCCGGGATGGGGTGCCTATCTGCTGCCGTACCCGGACGACCTGCCGTGCAAATACGTCAAAAAGCTGAAGGATGTTTGTGATTTTCTTTACGAGGCCAATATCAGGGGCAAGGTAAAATATGAAGGCGAAGACCTTTACCGCTCGTTCTTCGGCCCGCGTTCCGAGTATCCAAAAAATTATAAGGAGTGGATGCTCCACAGGGATGGCGACTATAAGAGAAGATCGGCAACCGCATACCCCTGCAGCAGTGGTATGTGGATGAGCTTCGGTATCCCCGCCGCGACCATTGAACACGGGGCCAGGAAATTCGGCCCCGAAGGCTCGGCGTTCGAGATGGCGCGCGCCATAGAAATGGATCTTAATCACATTATAGTGCAAACAAAGTAAAAGAATATGCATAAGAAAGCAAAAAGCCTTTTCACCGTCCTTGTGCTGTGCCTTGTCTGCCTGCAGGCATTCGCACAGAAAAAGCAGGTGAAAGTTACCGTCTCCGACGCACTCGGCCCGCTCGCCGGGGCCGGAGTTCTCGTGCAGGGGACCGGCATCGGCACTGTTACGGACGCAGACGGCGTCGCTACAATCAGCATCGATGAAAACGGAGTCGTCGAGGTATCGATGATAGGCTATACCAGCCAGGCAATCCCAGTAGCGGGCAAATCTTCCCTGGAAGTCGTGCTCTCCGAAGATGCGGTAATGCTGGACGAAGTGGTTTTCATCGGCTACGGTACGGCGAAGAAAAAAGACCTGACCGGTTCCGTTGTAAAGGCGGACATCG
>JAGACT010000147.1 GCA_017613995.1 Eubacteriaceae bacterium | reverse complement strand
GAGCCTGGACGGCCCGTTTCCGGGCCGTCCGCCGGCATCATATGCCCAGTACCGACTGGGCGATGGTGAAGTAGATGGTCAGGGACACCGCGTCCACTATGGTGGTGATCAGCGGGCTGGCCATAAGGGCGGGATCCGCCCCGAGACGCTTCGCCAGCATGGGCATCATGGTGGCTATGCTCTTGGCAATCATGACCGTCAGCAGCAGGGACACCGAAACTATGAGGGCGATGGTGACCTGTCCGGGATGGAACAGCAGCACCCTTCCGAAGTTCACCGCCGCCAGCACCAGTCCCACCAGCAGGGAGACCCTCAGCTCCTTCCACCATACCCTGAAAAAATCGGTGAGCTCGATCTCGCTCAGGGCCATACCTCTTATGATTGTGGTGGAGGTCTGGCTTCCCGCGTTTCCGCCCGTGTCGGTGAGCATCGGCATGAAGGTCACCAGCAGCGGGTACGCTGCGAAGGCCACCTGGTACTTCGTAAGTATGGTCCCGGAAATGGTGGCCGAGATCATCAGCACCAGAAGCCATACCAGCCTGTTCTTGGCCAGGGTGAACACCCCGGTCTGCATGTAGGGCTTTTCCGAAGGCTTCATGGCCGCCATGAGTTCGAAGTCCTCGGTGGCCTCTTCCACCAGGACGTCCACCGCGTCGTCGATGGATACGACGCCCACGAGCCGTCCTTCATTGTCGGTGACGGGAATGTTCAGAAGGTCGTATTTCGAGAACAGGTGTCCCACTTCCTCCTTGTCCGTTACGGTGGTGGTGGAGATGAAATCCTCGATCATCACGTCTTCTATGAGGGTGTCGTCCCCGCTGAGCAGCAGGTCCTTCATGTGGACCACTCCCAGCAGTTTCCTCTTGGCGTCCGTGACGTAGCTGGTATAGATGATCTCTCCGTCGATATCGCTGTTTCTGATCCGCTCGATGGCCTCCTTTACGGTCATATCCATCTTAAGGTGGATAAGCTCGCTGGTCATGATGCTCCCGGCGGAGTTGTCGGGATATTTCAGAAACTGGTTGATCGTGGCTCTTCTGGAGGGGTCCACGTTTTTGAGTACTCTCTGCACTATGCTGGCGGGCAGCTCCTCCACCAGGTCCACCAGCTCGTCCACGAATAGTTCGTCCATGACGTCCGCCAGCTCCGTATCCGTCATGGCGGATACGATGTACTGCTGCACGTCCGGTTCCAGGTACGCGAAAACATCGGCCGCCACTTCCTTGTTCAGTACACGGAAGATGATGGTCGCGTCCTTGGGCGATATGCTGGAAAGGTATTCCGCGGTGTCGACTTCGTTGTGTTCCTCGAGAATCTCCTTGATCTGTTTGAACGCTCTCAGCTCAAGAAGCTCATCAAGCCTTTCAAGAATCTCGTTTTCCATTTATTATGCGTTGAGAAATTCGACAAAAGGCGCACGAAAAAAAGATTAGGAATTGCTCACGGAGACAGAATGACAAAGGCATCGTTCGTGGCAGTCGTCATCATTTTTTCTGCATAATCCTGATATGTCCATTTCTGCCTCCTTTTGAAAAGATTTTACTCTAACAGTATACATTCCCCCGGGAGAATAATCAATACAAAAATCCCCTTCGGACGTATTATTGCAGCAGCGGGGCCCGCATTAAGCTTGGATGAGTTTTCGGCATATGGGGCGGGATTGTTGTATAATAATGACGACCCGGCAGGGCCGCGGCACTGTGAAGGCGCGGTCCCTGAGAATCTGGACGCCCCGATGCATCCGCATCTGCGCCGGGTACGGATATATCAACCGAAAGCAGGACCGAAAAATGAATCTGGATTTTTCATGGATCGACATCATGTTCGCGGCCATACTCCTGATATGCGCCCTCAGCGGCCTGATCAGGGGTTTTGTCAAGTCTTTCATCTCTTTTTTCCTGGTGATAGGCGGCATTATCGCGGCAAAGATATTTACCCCCAACGCGGTCTTCCTTATCAAGACCAAGACAAAAATATATTCCAACATAGTGTCTTACATTACCGGAAAGATAGCACAGGCCTTCTCCGGTGACATCACGGGGACGGACGTTACAGAATCGGCAAACGTGGTGAATATCCCCCAGAGCCTGATGCAGTTCCTCAGGCGTTTCGTGGATACCACCAACTCCGCGGTGGGCACCACCGCGGAAGCCTTCGCCCAGAATGCGGCGGATATAATCGTCAAGGTCATCGCCTTCGTCGGGATCTTCCTGGGAGTGCTGCTGGCGGGTTCGCTGTTGCTGCTTCTTCTGGAGAAGCTGGCGGAACTGCCGGTCATAAAGACCTTCAATCATCTGGGAGGCCTGGCCTTCGGCCTGGTGGAGGGATGCCTGATACTCATGATCCTCTCGACGCTGATCTATTCCCTGAACGTATTCATGCAGATAGACGGGCTGTCCGAGGCCATCAACTCCTCGATCCTGATAAAGTATTTCTATATAAACTTCATATTCAAGTAGGGTGACGATGGAAAGAGTTGATTACAGCCTTGGGGACAGGGTGAAAATGAAAAAGCCCCATCCCTGCGGGAGCGATATCTGGGAGATCACCCGCACGGGGGCCGATATAAAGATAAAGTGCTGCGGATGCGGCCATACGGTCATGATGAGCCGCCAGGATTTCAATAAAAGGTTAAAAAAGGTAGTCACCGATGAAGCGTGAACTCAGAGCCGACATGCTGTACCTGATGGACATGGACGGCACCATATACAATGAAGACAGTCTTTTCGAGGGGGTGAAGGAATTCTTCTCCCTTATAGACGAAAGGGGAGGGCGCTACATGTTCCTTACGAACAATTCGTCCCGTTCCTCCTCGGCCTACGTGGAAAAGCTTTCGAGGATGGGCATAGAAGTAACCGAGGATGACTTCCTCACTTCCACGGACGCCACGATACTCTACCTTAAAAAGAACCACCCTGACTGCAGGCTCTACTGTGTCGGGACCCGTTCCTTCGTGGCGCAGATCAGGGATGCGGGGCTGGATGTCAGGGAGGCCCCCGACGAGGCCGATACCCTGCTGATGTCCTACGACACCGAGCTTACGTACGAAAAGCTTTACAACGCTGCGAAGATCCTGAGCCGGGAGTGCGATTACATAGCCACCAACCCCGACAGGGGATGCCCCGCTCCCTTCGGACTCGTGCCGGACTGCGGGGGCTTCTGCGAAGCTCTGTATATGGCCACGGGCCGCCGGCCCCATTTCATAGGAAAACCAAGGGGGGACATGCTCGTCCTGGCGATGGAGAAACTGGGCTACTGCCCCGAGAACACCGTAATGGTGGGGGACCGGCTCTATACCGACATCGCCTCTGGCATAGACGCCGGAGTGAACACGGTGCTGGTGCTCTCCGGAGAGACCGACGAGAAGATGGCCGCCGAGAGCGAATTCAAGGCGGACTGGATGCTCGGCGACATAAGGGATCTGATGAAAATGATACTCTGAGACGGGTCTTCCCGTCTTTTTTTTTTTGATACCGGTCCCGGATCCCCCGAGAGGGCCGGTCTCCGCGCCGTCCGGATCCTGCCATGAAAAAAGCTTCCGCCCACATCGGAAGCTTT
>JAGACT010000146.1 GCA_017613995.1 Eubacteriaceae bacterium | reverse complement strand
GCCCGACTTCATCTTCGGATGGAGGAGCGCCTTCGCGGAGGACAAGCTGGGAGATACGACGGAATGGATCGAAAAGGGTGTGGGAGCCATGATCCTGCGCTGCTCGAACAACACCGTGGACAAGAGGGATCTTGAAGCGGTGCTGGCGGACATTGCGGACATCGGAGCCATCTTCAACATCGAGGACAAGACGGACGCCTACATCGCCGATGCCAGAAAGATGCTCGAGAACATCGAGAAGAAGGTTGGAAGCATCGACAAGCCCTATACGGCGATCATCATCGAACCGTTCCAGGGGACCTACTACTGCTGGGGCAGCAACACCCTCACCGGCAGCCTCGTGGAGACCGCAGGCGCTGTATACGCCCTGCCCGAAGGCGGTGACCTGACCGTTGAGGATCTCGTGAACATCAACCCGGACGTCATCTTCGTTGACTACATGGACGAAGCAGGCCTCACCAAGGAAGAGCTGCAGGCGAAGGCCATAGAGGCAATCACCAGCGAAGCGGTCCTGGCGGAAGTCTCCGCCATCAAGGAGGGCCGCGTCATGGCCATCAACCTGACCGACGTCTACGGCGGCGGCATCCGCATGGTGCCCTCTGTCGAGGCGATGTTTGAATTCATGTACGGAGACAAGTAATCCGCGCGAAGCTGTCTTCCTGCCCTCCGGGCAGGAAGATTTTTCTATCATTGAATCGAATGAAAGAAAACAAAACCATACACATCAACAAAAGACACGCGATGCTGCGCATCCTTATCCTGGTCTTCCTGGGACTGTTCATTCTTTCGGTGCTGCTGTCGGTGACAGTCGGAGCGGTAAAGATATCCTTTGCGGACGTGTACAGGATAATTATCTACAACGTGACCCACTTCAGGTTCGGGAATACGGAGACAGGCATAGTCATAGGCGACCTGGATTACGTTTCGAGAGGAACCATGTACGAGATCGTCTGGAACGTCAGGATGCCCCGGGTCATGATGGGAGCTATAGTGGGCGTGCTGCTGGCCATGTGCGGGGTCGTGATGCAGGCCACCGTGCAGAACCCGCTGGCGGACCCCTACATCCTGGGCATCTCCTCGGGAGCTTCCCTGGGGGCCACGTTCTCCATAATGATAGGAGCCGCCGCCGTCTTCAAGGGAGCCCTGGCCACCATGGGCACGGCCTTCTGGGCCTTCGCCGGCGCTCTGGGGAGCATGACCCTGGTCATGGCCCTGGCCAGCGTGGGAGGGGGCAGGATCACCTCCGCCAAGCTGGTGCTGGCGGGAGCCGTGGTGGGAAGCCTTACGGGAGCCTTCACCAACATGATGGTCTATATCGGCCAGGACGCGGAGAACATGAAGACCGTCACCTACTGGCTTCTGGGAAGCATGACCAGCGCCAAGTGGGAAAAGCTCTGGCTGCCTGGAGTGTGCATGCTCATAGGTTTCCTCTTTTTCATAACCCAGATGAGGAACCTCAATACCCTTCTGCTGGGGGATGAGGCGGCGATAACCCTGGGTGTGGACCTGAGCAAATGGAGAAAGGTATACATGGTCGCCACGTCCCTGCTCTCAGCAGTGGCGGTATGCACCTGCGGAATCGTTGGCTTCGTGGGCCTGATGATCCCCCACATAGTCAGGGGATTCGTGGGCAGCGACCACCGTTTCCTGCTGCCGATGGCGTCCCTTTCGGGAGGGATATTCCTCATATGGGCCGACGTCATTGCCAGGGTACTGCTGGAGAACTCGGAGATCCCCATAGGAGTCATCACCTCTGCCGTGGGCGCCCCCATCTTCGTGTACATGATGATAAAGAAATCCTACGGATTCGGAGGAGGCGACAGATGAGACTTGAAGCAAAGGAAGTCACGGTCAACCTCTCCAGGAAGGATATAGTAAAACAGGTATCCCTGAAGGTCAGGGAAAACGAATTCGTCGGGCTCCTGGGCCCCAACGGCAGCGGAAAGACCACCCTGCTCAAGAGCATCTACCGGGTACTGAAGCCCTCTGCGGGCCTGATAACGATAGACGGCACAGACATAAACGGTCTGACCCACAGGGAGACGGCCAGAAGGATGGGCGTAGTCAGCCAGTTCACCAACATGAGTTTCGACTTCTCGGTGGAGGAGATAGTGCTCATGGGCCGGGCGCCCCACAAGAAAGCCTTCGACCAGGACACTGAGGAGGATTACAGAATAGCCGAGGATGCCCTGAAAAGGGTCGACATGCTGGATTTCCGCGACAGGATGTTCATGACTCTGTCAGGGGGAGAAAAGCAGAGGATCCTGCTGGCCAGGACCCTGGCCCAGCAGGTGGAGATGCTGATACTGGACGAACCCACCAACCATCTGGACATCAAGTACCAGATCCAGATCATGGACGTGGTCAAGTCCCTGGGCATAGGGGTGCTGGCGGCCCTGCATGACCTGAACCTCACCCTTATGTACTGCAATTACGTGTACGTTCTGAAAAACGGCACGATCGTGGCCCACGGTCCCACGGAGGAGGTCATCACCAGACAGCTCATCCGGGACGTATATGAAGTGGACTGCGAAGTGGAGCGGGACCGGCGCAGCGGAAAGCTGAAGGTAACGTTCTATTCCATGGTATAGGAGGAAAATAATGAAGAAGATAGCTATACTGAACTGCCTGAAGGCAAACGACGTATGCACCGCGGCGGCCTGTATCAAGGCGTTCAACCTGAGAAAAGCCCATTTTGAGGAATACGACGGCATGGACGCCGAGCTCGTGGCCGTGGCCAGGTGCAACGGATGCGACGCGGGCATAGACAAAGGCTTCAGGGAAAAGCTGGAGCGGATAGTCTCGGAGGGAGCCGACGTCTGTCATTTCGGGGTATGCACGGTAAAAAAGGAGACCGGGGAGGAATGCCCGGTCATAACGGAAGCGGGAAAATACCTCGAGGAGCACGGAGTAAGGCTCGTCAGAGGGACCCACTGAATAAGCTGCGGCTGTCTCATTAAGAGATGGCCCCTTTCTCACAAATACTTTACCAACAAAAAGCCAGCTCCTGGATTAGAGCTGGTTTTTGGCGTATAATAGTTGTGTGAAAAAACATAAAAAAACGCAGTTAGATTATACAGCGTTTGG
>JAGACT010000145.1 GCA_017613995.1 Eubacteriaceae bacterium | reverse complement strand
TATATCTCCTTCTTCATATATAAAAGGAAGAACCGTTCCGACGTGCTCATGCAGAGCGACGATCTCGCGGTCCGCTCCCGCGGGGACATACTCAGGTCCCTTCTGCTCATAGCCCTGCCCATAGCCCTTTCCAGCATAGTGTCCAACATGATGGACCTCATCGACAGCGGCACCATCCCCGGATGCCTCAGCGCCCTGGGATACACCCAGAAACACATCACGGACCTCTACGGCCAGCTGACCAGCAAGGCCCAGACCCTGGTGAACGTGCCCATGGTGCTGGGAAGCTCCCTGGCGGTGAGCCTCGTGCCCGCCATCAGCGAATCCATGGCCAGGAAGGACAGGGAAATGGCCGTGAGCAAGGTCACCCTGGCGGTGAAGCTCACCTTCCTGGTGTCCCTGCCCGCAGCCCTGGGCCTGAGCCTTCTTTCGAAGCCCATCATAGAGCTTCTGTATCCCAATTCCGTTACGGGCTACGAGATCCTGCGCTGGCACGCCTTCACGGTGATCTTCAGCATGGGAATGCTGGTGCTGCTGGGGATACTGCAGGGAGCCGGCAGATACTACGTGCCCCTGGTGAACGTTATCATAGGAGGCGCCGTCAAGCTGGTATGCAACCTCATGCTGGTGAGGGTGCCCGAGCTGAACATATACGGGGCGATCCTTTCCACGGTCATCGCGGGCTTCACGATCTTCACCCTGAACTTCATAGCCGTCAGGCGCCACATAGGCTTCGGAAAGCTCGTCACGCCCCTGGCGAAGATACTGCTTTCGGTGGCGGTCATGGGCGTCGCCTGCGTCTTCTCCTTCAGATGGATGAGCATGATAATATCCTCCAGGATAGCGGTGCTGGGCTCCATCGGCCTTTCCGTGGTGGTCTATGCCATGATGGTGCTCTTAACGAAGGCCGTCACCATGGACGACTTAAAGAGCGTGAGGAGCTGAGAAATGGAAAATATGACTTCCCCCTCCGTGATAAACGAATACATCCGCAGGAGTGACTTCTTCTTTAAAAAGAACCTCGGCCAGAACTTCCTCCGGGACGAGAACGTGGCCAGAAGCATCGTGGACGAACTGGGGGGGGACAGGGAAGACGCGGTACTGGAGATAGGTCCCGGATTCGGAGCCCTAACCCAGTTTCTGATACAGCGCTACGACGACGTGACCGCCCTGGAGATAGATCCCTTTGCCATAGGGGTCCTCACCGACGTGTTTTCCGAAGCCGGGGGACTTAAGATTGTAAAGGGAGACGTCCTGAAGCAGGATCTTGCCGGGCTTCTCTCAGACGGCTTGCGGGAAGGCAAAAAGCTCAGGGCCATCTCGAACCTGCCCTACTACATCACCTCCCAGGTGATCATAAAGCTTCTTTCTTCCGAAGCTCATTTCGAGAACATAGTGGTGATGGTGCAGAAGGAGGTGTCCGCGAGGCTTTCGGCGCTTCCCGGCACCAAGGACTATTCCGCCTTCACGGTGCTTCTGAACTACTACGCGGACGTGTACAGGTGCTTCGACGTGAGCCATACCTGCTTCATACCCGAGCCCAGGGTGGATTCGACGGTCATGCGCATCGTTCCCCTTCGGCAGCGCAGAGTCGCCGTCTCCGACGAGGACAGGTTCGTCAGGACGGTGAAGGCTGCCTTCTCCATGAGGAGAAAGACCCTTCTCAACTGCATCAGCATGAACTTTTCGATATCAAAGGACGAGGCGAAAGAAAGGATACGCTCCGCGGGATTCGATCCCGGGATAAGGGGGGAGATACTGGATCTGCCGCAGTTCGCGGCTCTTTCGGAGGCCATGCCCCTCTAGAGGAACCTTCCGAGAGCGGTGATAAGTGAATTGATTATAATGAGAATGATGGCGGCCCACCATATACCGGTCGCTATCTTTTTTTTCGGCATGATCAGGGAAAGCCCGGCGCAGGCCAGCAGCACCGGCCAGAGGTAGGTCAGGGAGGAGGTTATGTATCCGAAAGAAAAGGCTCCGTCCAGGGGACGTCTCAGAAGCAGGCACAGGCATATGAAGGAGCCCAGGGCTCCCAGGGAGATCTTCGATACCCTTTCGGGGGAAGCTCCCCTGTCGGTGGCAAGTCCCTCCGTGAGGATATATATGCCGATGGAGAGGGCCGCGAAGGTCAGATCCTCCTTCAGCCCCGGCTGCAGGTGCAAAAGTGCGGAATAGATGATGTGGCCCAGGGGGGTGCATACCGCGCATACCGCCAGGGCCCGCTTCAGGGAAACGGTGGACAGCACCGTCGGCAGGTCCATGGCCCTCGCGGGCAGGGCCGCCTCCCCGTCCTCCGGCAGCAGCGGCATGGTCAGGGCCAGCACGAAGTACACGATCACCGCGGAGGGGAACAGGATGCACAGAAAGAAAGCCGCGATCCTCACAAGGGTTATATCGAGCCCGAAGCTCTCGGCTATGCCGGCGCAAACTCCGCCGAATTTTCTGTCCGTATTGGATCTGTGTAATCTGTTCTGCATGGTAACCGGATTGTACCGCCCCAGTATTGGAATCCTATTAGCCTGAGGTTATTATTTACTTTTTTCTGCCCGCCAGCAGGTACCACTGTCCCATGGAACGCTTCTCGATGATCTCGAAGCCGTTTTCCTCCAGGGCCGAGGCCACTTCGTCCTGGCGGGATTCGATGATGCCGGTGGAGATGAAGACGCTTCCCTGCGCGAGAAGGGGAGACAGCTGGCCCGCCAGAACGCAGATGGGTCCGGCGAAGATGTTGGCCACTGTCACGTCGGGGCTCACGTCCAGGGCTTCGGCCAGGTCCGAACAGACCGCCTCCACCCTGTCTTCCACTCCGTTGAGCACCGCGCACTCCCTGGTGGCGGTGACGGCGTTGGGGTCTATGTCCACGGCGATTACGCGGCAGGCTCCCAGCAGGGCCGCCGCGGCGGAAAGTATGCCGCTGCCGCTGCCGATGTCCGCTGCGGTGCATCCCGGAGTGATATATTTCTCCAGGGCCTCCAGGGCCATCCTGGTGGTCTCGTGCTGTCCGCTGCCGAAGCTGGAGCCCGGGTCTATCTTCACGGTGATGACGCCCTCGGGGGAGAACTCCTCCCAGGCGGGCCTCACGTAGAGCTTTTCTCCCAGGGAGAAGGGCCTGAAGAACTCCCTCCAGTTGTACTGCCAGTCTTCGTCCCTGACGGAAACGATGGATACCGTAAGTCCCCCGAAGATGCCGGGCATCTTCTTTTCCAGGTCCGCCAGGCGGTCCGTCAGGGCATGCATCAGTCCCACGCCCTCCTCGTCGTCGGATACGTAGAGCCTGATGCTGGGGCCGGCCTTTTCGATGTCTTCCCTGAGTTCGTCGTCCACCATATCGTAGGTGTCACGGCTCTCCTCCAGGAACGACAGTATCTCTTCGGGGTCCTCCACCACGAAGGATGATATCCCCATGTCCATGATGACGGCGCTGAGGGGCTCCAGGGCTTCCTTTTTGGTATGTATCGTAACTTCGTTCCAGTTCATGGTCTTCTCCGAAAAATCAGTGTGTCTTTTCAAGCGGATTATAGCTCAAAAGATCAGCTCAATCAAGCATCCTCCCGAAAGGGTATTGTTACCCCCGCCATTTTTTTGTACAATTGGACCGGAGGACAGCTATGCGGGTAAACGTGATAGGAGCATGCAACATCGACATAACGGCCCTGGCGGGAGGTCCCGTCAGGATGCACGACTCGAACCCCGCCGCGGTGCGCTATACCCACGGGGGAGTGGGCAGAAACATAGCCCACAACTGCGCCCTGCTGGGGCTCTGCCCCCGCTTCGTGTCCGCCGTGGGAAGCGGTCCCCAGGGGGAGGCGATCCTGACGGAGCTGAGGGAAGCGGGCTGCGACGTCAGCGGCGTCCTTGTATCCGACGAATATCCCACCGGAAGCTACATCTCCTTCATAGACGAAAAGGGGGAGCTCGTGGTGGCCGCCAATTCCATGGCCATCAACGGGCTCATCGTGCCGGCCGTGCTGCCCGAAGGGGAGGAGGATTCCCTGACGGCCTTCGACACCAACATACCGGAAGAGACCATCGAGGCGATCTGCGCCATGAAGGGCGTGAAGTACGCCGAGCCGGTGTCCGGGCCCAAGTGCGTGAAGCTGATCCCCCACCTGGGGGCCATAGACATCATCAAGCCCAACGTCTACGAGGCATCTGAGCTGTGCGGGACGGACACCTCCGACGAGCAGGGTATAATAAAAGTGGAATGATCCTTCGGGAAAAGGGAGTGGGGAAGGTCTTCATCACCGATTCCGTCAGGGGGGGCTGGCTCTTCTGCGGCGAAGGCTGGATCCATTTCGTCCCGGAGACAGTGGAGGCGGTCAGCGCCAACGGGGCGGGGGATGCCTTTTCGGCGGGGATCATCTTCTCCGAGGTGCTGGGCTTCTCTGAGGAGGATACATTGAGGATCGCATGTGCCGCGGCCTCCTGTGCACTGGAGCACACGGGAGCGGTGAATACGTCGATCAGCGCAGAATTCATTTTAAGGAAGGCAGGACTGACACAATGATAAAAAGCGATAATTTCACGGTGAGCCCCGAGGTGGCTTGCGCACTGAAGGAGAACAGGGCGGTGGTGGCCCTCGAGAGCACCATCATATCCCACGGCATGCCCTACCCCAAAAACGTGGAGACGGCCCTGAGGGTGGAAGAAGCCATAAGGGAATGCGGTGCCGTGCCCGCCACCATAGCGGCCATAGGGGGAGTGATAAAGGTGGGACTGACT
>JAGACT010000144.1 GCA_017613995.1 Eubacteriaceae bacterium | reverse complement strand
CCTGTTCTATGTACTAGAACAATTATACTATATTCCATAAAGGAAGTCAATATGGAAAACAAAAAGAACGCCGCATTTCCGGGCATTCCTCTCCCGCTTACTGCGTTGAAGCGGGAGTCTCCTGCCCTGCGGCTCCGATGATTTTTATGACGTTGAAATAGTTGACTATCATTGAGAGAGAATATATTTATAATTGAGGAGATAAGTATGATGGATTACATTTCAACTCCCAAAATGAGCGAGATCCTTAAAGAAGAGTTTATGGTGCCTATGAATCTGTCTGCCTACAGGCTTGCAAAAGAAATTCATGTACCAGTTTCAAGAATTCAAGCAATTTTGGTAGACAAAAGAAAAATCACTGCTGATACATCACTGCGTCTTGCGAAATATTTTGGCGTGTCTGACAAATATTTTCTGGATATGCAGACTGACCTGGATATCCGGGAAACGAAAGCGGAGATCGAAAAGGAATTATCTGATATAAATCCAATAGAATATGTGGCAATGAAGATTAAAGAACCACCTTCACTTCGTTCAGAGTGTTTTGAAACAGAAGAATAATCTTGTACATTGTATAACCAATGAGTGTAATGGCCGAGGTGGGGTAATTACAGCGAAAACAGCGGATTTAGATACACATCGAAGACCAGAAACAGATGTGAAAGTACTGTTTCGTACGATGGGCACGACGATTCCGAAGAAAGAAAAAGCTTCCGAAGATGATCAACTCAGTTCATCACGGAAGCTTTTACTACAGATTTGAGGATCAGTGGGTCCTGAGGTATTCATTCATGAACATGTTCACGATATGCACAGCTCCGTGATATCCCACCAGAGGAGCATCGTAGGGATGCAGCCTGTAGCGAATATCGGGATTGGCTATCTGCAGCTCCGTGTTCTTCCCGAACCATTTGAGAGCCTCTCCCGAGAACATCAGATATCCCTTCTCGTGGTTTTCCACGACAGGTACCCATTTGTCTTCGGGGTAGTAGGGGATGGTTTCGTCCCCCATCTCGGGACAGTCGCACCAGCAGGTGCCTTTTTTGAGAGGAAGCTCCTTTGTCGCGAACGTCATTATGCCTTTTACCACGTCGTAATGGCCGCCTATCGTAAGAGTCGCTTCCTCAGGATATGACCAGGCGTTGGACTGAAGGGTCCTGTAAGGTCTGTAGATCTGGTCCGCAAGAAGCTTTTCCTCACTGTCAGTAAAGCTCCTGTCCGGCTCAAGCCCGATTGCTTCGCCCACCTCACTGAGCCATGCCGTGGTGGCTTTGATGCCGTAGGGGCGGCCGTAGATCCAGGGAGTGCCGAAACGTTTCTCAAGGTATTTTGCACAGGCGATCCCTTCTCTGCGGATCACCAGGTTCACATGGGATTCTCCCATTCTTTCGATGTCTGATACGCTGCAGCGGGACGAGAAGGCACAGAGGGTTTCCATACCGAAGGCCCCCTTCATCATCCTTTCTATCTCCAGAAGATCCGCTCCGAAGTTGAAAAGGTCCGGGCAGGAGCCTATGACGTTGAAGAGAGGCTTTTCGCTTTTCCCGGTATCCCGGCACAGAGCTTTTGCAATCCCGGTGAGGGCTTCCTCGACTCCCTTGTGCTGTGAAATGGCAAAGCTACCGTGGCCCAGGGGAACGAGCTTAACTTCGGGATAATCCTCCTGCAAAACGTTTGCGATGGCAAACATGTCCATGCCGATAACTTCGGGCACTGCGGAGGGCTGGAGGAAAATGACCTTCGGATGATCCGTATCGACCACCTGTCTTATGGTGCTCTCCAGACGGTATGTTTGTCCCATCGCTATATCTGTTTCATCTATGTACGTCGTATACAGCGGTGCTCCGTAGCCCTCGTAGATGCCGCTCTGCCTGAGCAGCGCGCCGCTGTACAGATTGTGTCCCATGCATCCGAATTCCACCACGGCGGATTCCCGGATGGATGAAAGCGTCCAGAATATTCCCATCCTTCCGGACGGCATAGGTTTAAAGCGGTACAGGCCCATATATATCCAACCTTTCTCCCATCTTTCCGGTCTCCAGTACGTCAAATATCCTGGAGAGTATGCCCACGGTCCTTTCATAGCCTGTGATCCCGAAGAAATCTCCCATTTCCTCGGCTACCTTCAGGCCTTCCATCGGTTCGGAGATGTATCCGAAACAGATGTCGGGATGCAGGTCACGGATGATGAGTATATCGTGATCTCTGTGCATGATGTGACATACGGGAGGATCGAATCCCTTTTCCTTCAGGATGGCGGCATAGCCGGCGTCTTCCTGATGGAAGTCCTGTACGTCTATCAGAAGGGGCTGCATACCGAACTCTGCGAGATATGCCGCAAGAGCAACAGGCATGTCTACTCCGGTCATCATGACGTATCTGATGCCCCTGAGTTCCTTTCTGGCCCTCTCCTCCAGTTCGACCGCCTTCTTTCTCCAGAGCTCGTATTCTCCGGACAGATCTATTCCGAGTATGTCCTCTATCATTCTGTAGGAGCGGTCCACCTGTTCCACCGAGAATGAATTATGCAATGGTGCATAGGGGATACCGAACTTCTGCTGCATCTTCGCCGCCAGGGGCTGGGTGTATGCCGTGGTGACCACGTTCAGAGCCGCGGAGGGGGCGTCCATCAGTTCGTCCAGGGTCAGCCCCGAGGCCATCTTTCTGAGTTTTATTCCTCTTCTTTCCAGGGCCCCGACGATAAGCGGATACTCTATCGGCGAATTAGCCTGATGTCTCGGCTCGATGAACATCAGATTGGCCGTGCCGCTGACCGTATCCTTCCTTTCCATGAAATCCCCGAGGGCCTGGGCAGTTTTCCATGTGCCTATGGGAGATGCGAAGTTCTTGAACTGTCCCATCGTCACATATGAGAGTTTTGCGCTGAGTTCGGGCCCGACCTCGGCGATGATGCTGTCGAAATCCTCTCCGATGAGATCCGTGACGCAGGTGGCTATCATCATGATCGCCCTGGCACCTTCGGCATCCATCTTCCGCAGTGCGTCGATCACGCCATTTCTCGCTCCGAAGATGACTTCCTTTTCGTCCAGGACGTACAGCCAGTAAAGCTCGCCCTTTTCACCGACGGGTCCCGAATTCACTCCTCTGGAGTGCGTCGTGCATTCCGGCATGCCAACCATCAGGTAGGAGAGGCCTTCGATCCCTTCGCAGATGTTGCACACGACCCTCATGGGACACCATCCGCCGGAGTACACAGCCGGTGTCAGGAACTTGATGTTCTTGTCTGAGCGGACTGCGGACAGTCTGCTCAGATGACTTAAGGGATCCTTTGCCATCCTATTCCTCCTCCAGGAGTTTTTCTGCAAGTGCGGCGAAGATCCTGGATACCTCGCAGTCGGGGAAGGCTTCCACCACTGTTTTTCCCAGTTCTTCCGCCTTCTGGATCATCGGATCCCTGGGTATCTTCATGATGACCCGGGTCCCGATCTCTTCGGCCGCTTTTACCACCAGTTCGTCCTCGTTCTCTATTCCCTTTGCGTTGTAGATGAGTCCCCCCAGGGTGGCGTAACCTCTCTTGCCGAAGCTCTTCACCGCGTGGGAGATATTCGTGGCGGCATACAGGGACATCATCTCTCCGGAGGTGACGATGCATACCTTGTCGGCGTATCCGCCCCTGATGGGCATGGCGAAACCTCCGCATACCACGTCTCCCAGGACGTCGTAGAAGATCACGTCCGGTTTATACACTTCGTATGCCTCCAGCTCCTCCAGCTTTTCAAATGCGGTGATAATGCCTCTACCCGCGCATCCTACTCCCGGCACGGGACCGCCGGATTCCACGCAGTATACGCCGCATTCGCTCCTGAGAACGATATCCTCAAGGCTCACTTCGTCTTTGTCCCTCATGGTCTCCAGTACCGTCGGGATCCTGACGCCTCCCATAAGGGTTCTGGTGGAATCGGATTTCGGGTCGCAGCCTATCTGCATCACGGTCAGTCCCATGGCTGCCAGTGATGCGGACATGTTTGAGACCACCGTGGACTTGCCGATGCCTCCTTTTCCGTAGACAGCTATCTTTTTCATGGATCTCTCCTCTCTTTCCGCGGCTTTCCGTCTGTCCGCGGGATATATGAATGAATCGGTTATGTCTTAAGCGCGGAATAATTATTCCGTCCATTTTAAATATAATGCATTTCATACGAAATTTCAAGCAGAAGATGTTTCGTCTGTCGATGCGGAAAACCGAAAATAACAGGCAATGTGCTCGTTCGTTTCCCGGGAGCGCAAAAAAAACTGCCGTATCGTCTGAAGTGATACAGCAGTTTTGCTGTCTGCAGTTATATCTTTGGGATTATTTCTCCACGTCAACGATCCATCCCTCGGGGGCTTCGATGGTGCCGAGCTGGATGCCGACCAGTGTGTCGTAAAGCTTCTTTGTGATGGGGCCTACGGTATCGCCATAAACGATCTTTCTTCCGTGATCGCTGATCATTCCCACCGGGGAGATGACTGCGGCGGTTCCGCACAGACCCGCCTCTGCGAAGTCATCGAGCTCCGTAAGGGCGATCTTTCTTTCGGTGACCTTCATGTCGAGATAGTGCTCCGCGACGTAGAGGATGCTTCTTCTGGTGATGGAGGGAAGAATGGAATCCGATTTCGGCGTTACCAGTTCTCCGTCCTTCGTGATGAAGAAGATATTGCTTCCGCCGGTCTCCTCGATGTATGTCCTGGACTGGGGATCGAGGTATACGTTCTCGTCGAATCCCTCGGCGTGGGCCTGCATGACGGGATAGAGGCTCATGGCGTAGTTAAGACCTGCCTTTACGTGGCCTGTTCCGTTGGGCGCGGCACGATCGTAATCGCTTATCTTCAGCTGGGTGGGAACGATGCCGCCCTTAAAGTAGGCGCCCACCGGCGAACCGAAGATCCTGAACATGTACTCCGTGGCGGGCTTGACTCCAAGCACCGGATCGGAACCGATCATGTAGGGCCTGAGGTAGAGGCTTCCGCCCGTTCCGTAGGGGGGTATGTAGTCGATGTTTGCCTTTGAAACAGCCTTGCAGGCTCTTACGAACTCTTCCTTGTCAAAGGGAGGCATCATCAGCCTCTCGCAGGTATCAGACATTCTGGCCGCGTTGAGCTCCGGACGGAAGATAACGGCTTTTCCGTCGACCTGCTTGTAGGCCTTCATGCCCTCGAAGCATGTCTGGGCATACTGGAAGACGCAGGCGCACTCGTTGAGGACCACGTTGGGATCCTCTGTAAGTTTTCCTTCTCCCCACTTTCCGTCCTTGTATTCACACACGTATCTGTATGGTGTCTCATGGTATCCGAACCCGAGATTTTCAAAATCGATCTTTTCCATTGTAGTCCTCTCCGTTTCTTTTTTATCATTAAGTATTCCCGTGGTTTTGCATTATTAAATGTGTGATAAACGGGTTTCTTAATTATTAATTAAACCACTTCAGTCAATATTTGTCAATAAAACCGAAGAAAATTAAGCGAAGGAATGCCTAAAGACGGAAGAAAAACAAAGTAAATGCCCCGGGGGGATACCCATCGTAATCGAGGGATGATAGAATATTAAAAAGAAATGACCGCGGAGGAGATTTATGCAGAAGTTCAAAGCATTTCTGGAAAGAAAAAACATCATCGTATCGTTCCAGCGCTACGGTATCGACGCCCTCGGGGCCATGGCCCAGGGCCTTTTCTGTACGCTTCTTGTGGGGACCATCCTCAATACGATCGGTTCCCAGTTCCACATTGGTTTTCTTACCGCTCCGATAGTCACCATCGGCGGTAACCCGTACACCATCGGAGGTCTCGCGTCCCTGATGGTCGGATGCGGCATATCCGTCGCCATCGGCGTTTCCCTTAAGGCTCCGCCCCTCGTGCTTTTCTCCCTTATCCCTGTGGGCTTTGCCGCAAACATGATGGGAGGAGCGGGAGGTCCTCTCGCGGTATATTTCGTGGCTATCGTTGCCTGTGAGATGGGCAAGGTGGTATCCAAGGAAACGAAGATCGATATCATCGTGACCCCTATCTTTACGATACTGTGCGGCGTGGGATTCGCCTATCTCGTCGCGGGACCCATCGGAAGCGCCGCCAGCAGCTTCGGCAAGGCTGTCATGTGGGCCACTGAGCAGCAGCCCTTTATCATGGGCATCGTGGTTTCCGTGGTGATCGGTGTAGCTCTGACCCTTCCCATTTCGTCCGCGGCCATATGCGCGGCCCTCGGTCTTACGGGCCTCGCCGGAGGAGCCGCAGTCGCCGGATGCTGTGCCCAGATGGTGGGCTTCGCCTTCATGAGCTTCAGGGAGAACGGCTGGGGAGGCCTCGCGGCCCAGGGCATAGGCACCAGCATGCTGCAGATGCCCAACATCATCAAGAACCCCAGGATCTGGATCCCGCCTACGCTGGCTTCCGCCATCACCGGACCCATAGCCACATGCATCTTCCGCTTCCAGATGAACGGAGCGGCGGTCTCCAGCGGTATGGGCACCTGCGGCTTCGTGGGACAGATAGGCGTGTATACCGGATGGCTCAATGACATCGCCTCCGGAGCGAAGAGCGCCATCACGTCCGCCGACTGGCTTGCCATGGCCCTCATATGCTTCATCCTGCCCGCGGTACTGAGCGTCGCGTTCTGCGCGGTCCTTCGCAGGTGGGGATGGATAAAGGAAAACGATCTTAAACTGGAGCTGTGATAAAAGATGGATCTTAACAAACTGGGTACATATACACCGGCCCTTCTGAGGGATACCACATGCCATGAAGCTGCGGTACTGATCCCCCTTATCGAAACGTCCGAAGGCTATGACGTGCTTTTTGAGGTGCGCTCTTCAAAGATCGCGGAGCAGCCCGGAGACATATGCTTTCCCGGCGGCGCCATGGAAGAGGGGGAGGGAAGGACACAGGCCGCTGTAAGGGAGACCTGCGAGGAACTACTCACAAAGCCTGAACAGATAGAGATCCTCGGTCCCAGCGACTTCTTCCATAACTTCGGCATCGTTATCTATCCCAGCGTGGGGATTTTAAAGGACTACGACGGAGGATTCTCCACTGATGAAGTATCCGAAGTGTTCAGGGTGCCCCTGAGCTTCTTCATGGAAAACGAGCCGGAGTTCCACTGCAACGAATGGGTCGTGAAATACGATCCCTCTTTCCCCTATGAACTGGTGAACGGAGGGAAGGACTACAAGTGGAGAAAGATGATCCAGGAGCATCCCTTCTACTTCTATGAGAACCGTGTTATCTGGGGAATAACCGCCAGGATGCTCTACGGGTTCGTAAAAGTGCTAAAAAGTACTGACTGACATCCGATCGAAACGAAAGCCTTCACGGGCTCTGAGAAGCCCTGTGAGGGCTTTTTTATGTAAAACAGTCCTGTATTTAGAGGCTTCTTAGGAACGGAGCGTTCAGGGCTCTCTGCCGGCAGGGGAGGGAGGCCTTTAAAATATAGCCGTGCTTTTCACTGCTTCCAGGGCTGTCTGCTGTTGATGCTTAATAAAATAAAGGTAATATACGACATTATATAGAATGAAATATACATTTAGTGCAGTATTATGGCTTGATTAAGACAGCAAACAGAGCTGAGGATAGATGATGCTTTGAAACATAATATAATAAACATTAAACAGAATTATACTTTTATACCAATAATTATATTTATATACATAAAGTAAAATTATTTCCCAGGAAAGAAATATGATCCCGATTTGAACAGAATATAAGAAAAACGAATCGAAGCGATGCGCTCATGTGAGGAATAAGCCTTTAGCGGTTGCTTGATCTTCTCTTTTGCTGTAAAATAACCATTAAAGAGGTTAATGATGTTTTCATTTTCATCAGCCTTCATCAAACTGCTTTTCAGGATCGCCTGTTTACTGACAAGTTAAGGCCCTATGAAAATCCGAGGCAATGATGCTTTTGTAAATATCACCTGATCTTCATCTCCGGACTGGTACATGTTCATTAACAATTCCGGATTTGACGATCCTGAGTCACAAAACCAACATCGGGAGGATTTAATATGAATCTTTTGTACGGACCCTTCAGCTTCTCCTTCTTTATTGCCTTCGGAGCCTTCCTGTCCGTATTTCTCATTCTGACGGCACAGATGAAAACGAAGGACATGGATACAAGGAAGAGGACCCTTGCCATGATCATGAACTTTACGGTGATCTTCTTCGTCATCTATAAGATAATACTGTACTGCGACAAGCCCTATTCCCAGATAAACGCTGACGCGGGCATCGGAGGCTTCAGCTGGTGGAAGGAGCTGCCTCTTCATCTGTGCAATGTGAACATGCTCCTCATACCCTTCAGCTTAAAGCACAACAGCCGAAGGCTCCTGTGCTTCAGCTACTGCCTCGGACCTCTGGGGGCGCTGATGGCACTGATGATGCCCGCCACGGGCTTCAACGGCTACAGCCTGCTCCTTCCGAGGATATTCTGCTTCGTAGCCACCCACTGGATAGTGTTCTTCGGATGCCTTGCCATAGGCTTCTGGGGCATCTGCCTTCCCACCATGAAGGATTTCGTGCCTACTGTCATTACGATCCTGGTGCTGAATACCATCATGTTCGCATTCAACATGCTGCTTCGCCTGAGCACCCTGGAGCCCCATGCCAATTACTTCTACAACGTGGATCCCGAAGGGAACCCGGTGCTCTCCCTGTTCATGAGATGGGTGCCCTATCCGCTTTTATACACGATTCCATGCCTTCTCATAATCATCCCCGTGATGTGCGTGATGATCGGCGTATCATGGCTTATAAGAAGAAAGAACTATAAGGGCCTGATCAAAGAAGCGGAGTGATATCCCCTGAAAACGTCCTCATTGGGACATGCTGACGGAGAAAGAAAGCATGTGCCGATTAAAGCTTTCGGGAAAACATATGCTTTTTCCCTGTGCTCCTTGTAGTGTCGGGGCAAGGAAGAATATAATTCAGATGCTTCAATGCAACAGAGCGTGACTATCGGTCATGCTTAACATAAAAACGGAGGAATAGAATGTCAGATCTCTATGACGCAATAATCATCGGCTGCGGCGTCACCGGGGCCTGGACGGCTTACGAGCTGAGCCGCTACAGACTTAAGATCGCTATAGTGGAAAAGGAGAATGATATAGGCTGCGGCACCACGAAGGCCAACAGCGCCATCGTACACGCGGGATACGATCCCGAGCCCGGTACCCTCAAGGCATCCTTCAATGTCAGGGGCAACGAGCTCATAAGAGGAAGAGCAAAGAGAATGGCGATCCCCTTCAATCAGTGCGGCTCCTACGTAATCGCCTTCGACACGGAGGGGATGAATTCAATCATACAGCTGTACAACAGGGGCATACAGAACGGCGTACCGGATATGAAGCTTCTTACGGCAGAGGAGGTCCATAAGGCTGAACCCAATCTTTCCGACGACGTGTGCGGAGCCCTTCTGGCGGGATCCGCGGGTATAATCTCTCCCTTTGAGCTCTGCTGCGCCCCCACGGAGGTGGCGGTCAGATACGGAGCGGACCTTCTGAGGAACTTCGAGGTCGTATCGATGGTCCCCGACGAAGAAAAGGTCACCGTAACCGCCAAGGACGGGAGGGTCATTTCCGGAAAAAGGATAATCAACGCTGCGGGACTGTATGCCGACGACATGGCAAAAATGCTGGGAGACACTTCCTTTAAGATCACCCCCAAGCGGGGAGAATACTCCATCCTGGACTCCAACGTGTACGGTATAGTGGACCACGTGATCTTCCAGCCCCCCACGAAGGCGGGCAAGGGCATCCTGGTGAGCCCCACCGTGGACGGAAACATACTGGTGGGCCCCACATCCGATCCTATCGATTTCAAGGACGATCTCGCCACCACCGACGACGGCCAGAAGAGGGCCTTCGACGGAGCCAGAAAGAGCGTTCCTTCAATCAGCGAGAGGGACGTCATAACTTCGTTCTCCGGCAACCGTTCGGTGGGGGATCAGGGCGGAGACTTCATCTGCAGTATCTCTTCGTCAGAACCCAAACTCATCAACCTGGCCGGTATCGAGAGCCCCGGCCTTACCTCGGCACCAGCCATCGCGGAGTATGCCGCGGGCCTTCTGAGGCAGAGCGGCATAGAGATGGTTAAAAGAGAATCCTTCGATGATACCAGAACTGTGGTTCGCTTCAAGGAGCTGGATGACTTCAACAAGCACGAGATCATACAGAACAATCCTTCCTACGGCAGGATCATCTGCCGCTGCGAGACCATAACGGAGGGCGAGATAATCGACGCCATCCGCCGTCCCGCGGGAGCCCTGGACATGGACGGAGTGAAGAGACGCGTACGGGCCGGCATGGGCCGCTGCCAGGGAGGCTTCTGCGGTCCCAGAGTAATGGAGATCCTTTCCAGAGAGCTAGGGATACCCATGACGCAGGTGACCAAGTTCGGGAAAAGATCATATATGGTCATAGGAAGGGAGGAACTCTGAGATGATCAACGTAGATGTTGCTATCGTCGGCGGAGGCCCCGCGGGCCTGGCCGCTGCCATAGAATGCCGCAATTCCGGCTGTGAGAATATCCTCATCCTTGAGCGTGACAAAATACTCGGCGGGATACTGAACCAGTGCATACATGCGGGATTCGGTCTGTCATTCTACAAGGAGGAGCTCACCGGTCCAGAATTCGCCCAGAGGCAGATAAACGAACTGAAGGGCACCGGCATAAAGGTGATGACCGACACCATGGTGCTGTCGGTATCCCAGGAGAAGGTCATAACGGCCTGCAGTGTGGAGGGCCTCGTGGAGATACAGGCAAAGGCCATAATCCTGGCCATGGGCTGCAGGGAGCGTACCAGAGGCATGCTGAGGATCTCCGGTACCCGTCCTTCCGGCATATATACCGCGGGAACGGCCCAGAGACTGGTGAACGTGGAAGGATACATGCCCGGAAAGGAAGTCGTGATCCTCGGAAGCGGGGACATAGGCCTGATCATGGCCAGAAGAATGACCCTGGAGGGAGCCCACGTGCAGGGCGTTTACGAGATAATGCCCAAGAGCAACGGCCTCAAGAGGAACATCGTGCAGTGTCTCGACGATTTCGGTATCCCGCTGCACCTGAATACCACCGCCATAGAGATACACGGCAAAGAGAGGGTGATCGGAGTGACGGTCGCCAGAGTCAATCAGAACCTTCAGCCCATAGAAGGAACGGAGGAATTCATTCCCTGCGATACGGTCCTGCTGTCGGTGGGACTCATCCCCGAGAACGAACTGTCCCTGGGCTGCGGTATAGTCATGGATCCCAAGACCAGGGGACCCAAGGACTACGGCGCATTTGCCACCAGCGTTCCGGGCATTTTCGCCTGCGGCAACGCCCACCATGTGTATGATCTTGTAGACAACGTAGCCAAGGATGCCATAAAGGTCGGAAGGACCGCCAGTGAATTTGTAAGAGGAGAGGTGTCTGAGTAATGGAAACTTCAAAAGTCATATGTGTAGTATGCCCCAACGGCTGCGAGATATCCGTGGACCACGAGATCCAGGACAACGAGCTCAAAGTACTCAATATCACGGGAAACAAGTGTGAGAGGGGCGAAAAGTACGCCGAGAGCGAGATCATATGCCCTGTAAGGACCCTCACGTCGACGGTGGCCATCGCCGACGGCATGTTCCCGAGACTGCCCGTCAAGAGCGCCGAGCCCATCCCCAAGGCCAGCATGATGGAAGCCATGAAGGAGATAAGAAAGAAGAAGGTCACCGCCCCGGTATTCATGGGTGACGTGATCATTTCCAACGTGGCGGGCACCGGGATAGACATCATCGCGGAGAAAAACGGATGAAGGCAGGTTTCACCTTCGTTCCCGTGGGCGTGATCCATTCCCCCTACAGAGAGCTAAGCGAGATCCCCAGGCAGGGTTATCTTTCGGGGGATCTTACCGCCGAACTGGAGGTTTTCGAGGAATATGCTCCCGCCGCTTCTTCCATGAAGCCGGGAGAGAAATACTGCCTCCTGTTCGTATTCGATAAAAGCGAGGGATACGATCTTTTAACCACAACGAAGGGCGGGGAAGGGGAGGTAAAGGGATTTTTCTCCAGCCGTTCCCCGAAAAGGATAAATCCCATAGGTCTCACCGACATCACCGTCACCGCAGTGGACGGAAGGTTCATCACCTTCACAGGAGTGGACATGCTGGACGGGACCCCGGTGCTGGACATAAAACCGGCAATGTAAGCCATGATCTCAGCAGCATATCATCATGTCATTATTTCATGAAGTGTATAAAATATACACTAAATAATTATACTGTTCATATTATTAAACGGTATTCTACAGGAGCCTATGAAAGAGATTTCAAAGATCACGCTGCCGGGAGGCGGCACATACGAAGGAGAACTGGAGGGAGGAAAGCCCGACGGCAAAGGCGTCATGGTGTCTTCCCGCGGCGTCATATATGACGGATACTTCGTAAACGGTAAGAAACACGGCGAATTCACTGTAAAGACCACCCGGGGAAAGATCATCACCTGCGAATTCGAAAAGGATTCCCAGCGTTCCCTGGGAACCGTCCGTTATCCCAACGGCGATGTGTACGAGGGCTTCCTCGTGGACATGGTGGCTGAAGGAAACGGAAAACTGACTTCTTCCGACGGCACCGTATATAAAGGGCACTTCCGGGACGACCTTTTCGACGGGATGGACTGCGACGTCTTTTATCCCAACGGGGACAGCTACAAAGGGGACTTCATAGGCGGCGAAGCCTTCGGACCCGGAGTATACACCAGGGACGGTAATGAAATGACGGGAGAAGCAGTCTCCGGCGTATTTACGGCAGATGACGGAACTTCGTACAAAATACTATGATACAGGAAAGGAACGGCATATGGAATTCTTTAAAAAGATAAACCGCTACCGCGGTGCCGACGAAGAGGCGAATGAACTGAACATGGAGGAATTCGGGATCCCCGCGAAATCCCTTTTCACGGAGACCGAGGTGCTGACCCTGCATCACAGGATACAGATCACCGACGAAGGCGGCAACGTCTGCTACAGGGCGGAAACACAGTTTCCCTCGCTGCACGACAAGACCGACATTTTCGATGCCAACGGAGCCCATGTTTCCCATTTTGAAAAGAAGATCATATCCCTCCACCAGAGGCACTTCGTCACCATGGAGGACGGGTCTTCCTTCGAACTTTCTACGGAACTGCTGCATGTGGTAAAGGACATAATCAACATCGAGGGTCTCGGCTGGCAGATCAGGGGCAACGTCATAGGCCTCAATTTCCAGATATACGACGAGGCGGGTGGCGTCATCGCCGTGATAGCCCAGAAGATGCTTTCACTGCATGACCGCTACTGCATAGATATCTACAGGCCGGAGTATGAGAGCATCATCGTGACGATCCTTATCGCGCTGCAGCACATCGTCCAGGACCGTCAGAGCCATGCTTCGTCCGCTTCGGGCGGTTCTTCATCCTCGAAATGACAGATGGATAAGACGGTATACATATCCATACAACATAACAGGAGAGTTTTATGTACAGAAAAAGAATACTCTGTATATCATTGATACTAATCATTATCCTGGGCATGTGCGCATGCACGAATCCGTTCAAGCCCCAGACAAAACCCACCGAGGAACCGGCCCCCGCATACAGCATGGATTACCTGGTGCTGGTCAACCGCGACAACCCGCTGCCGGAAGACTGGGAAGAGCACCTGGAATGCGAGTACTTCGTCAATGCCGTGGGTGACACCGTGGCAGTGGAAAAGACCGCCTACGCTGAGTACCTCAGGATGAAGGAGACACTGGAGAAGGAGAACATCTTCGTCGACCTGGATTCCGCCTACAGAAGCGTCAAGGTCCAGCAGGAGACCTGGGACGAATTCATGGTAAAATACGGGGAAGAGTACACGAAGGCCTACGTGGCCGTACCGGGATACTCGGAGCATCATACGGGCCTTGCGCTGGATCTGTTCCTCATAGTGGACGGCAAGATCATATATGAGAACGAGGACCTGGTGACCTATCCCGAGATCTGGGCCAGGATCCATGAGCTGGCTCCGGAATACGGATTCATCCTCCGTTATCTGGAAGGTAAGGAAGACATCACGGGTTATAACTATGAACCCTGGCATCTTCGCTATGTCGGTCCAGGCATCGCCCGGGAGATCACCGATGACGGACTTACCCTGGAGGAATACCTGGAGCAGCATAAATAAGAGGCAGCTATCAGACATTTGAGCGCATCCGACGCGGATGCGCTATTTTTTAGTTTAGATTAGAGAAATATAAGATATATACATACAGAAAACAAAAATAGATTGATGTTATTCGAAAT
>JAGACT010000019.1 GCA_017613995.1 Eubacteriaceae bacterium | reverse complement strand
AATCCGTCCTCGTCCTTCCACGCCAGGTCTCCGGAATGATAGTATCCGTCATGCCAGGCGTTCTCGGTGGCCTCGGCGTTGTTGAAGTATCCCAGGAACAGTCCGCAGGGGATCTTCTCGGAGGTCCTTATGCAGATCTCCCCGGTCTCGCCGGCGGGCAGCTCGTTGCCGTCGCCGTCCAGAAGTACGATGTCGTAGAAGGGTATGTTCTTGCCGATGGAGCCCACCTTGTAGGTGTCTCCCAGCAGGTTGGCCACGGTGAGGGTGGTCTCGGTCTGGCCGAAGCCCTCCCTGATCTTGATGCCCTTGAGCTTTTCGAAGGCGTTGTAGATCTCCGGGGTCAGGGCCTCTCCGGCGGTGGTCATGTGCTCCACCGTGGACATGTCGTACTTGGAGATGTCGGCCCTCATCATCATCCTGAGCATGGTGGGAGGCGCGCAGAAGCTGGTTATGCCGTACTTGGCGAACATCGGCAGTATCTTCGTGGCGTCGAAGCGCTCGAAGTCATAGGCGAACACCGCGCTCTCGCACATCCACTGTCCGTAGAGCTTGCCCCAGAGGGCCTTTCCCCATCCGGTATCGGAAATGGTGAAGTGCAGCCCGTTGTAGCTGGTGCCGTGCCAGTACTTGGCGGTGACGAAGTGTCCCAGGGGATACTTGTAGCTGTGGGTGGCGATCTTCGGATAACCGGTGGTGCCGGAGGTGAAGAACATCACCATGGGGTCGTCCCCGCAGGGGGATGAATCCGTGCGGTAGAAATGGGGCGAATACATGGGGAACTCGTCGTCGAAGTTCCTCCACCCCTCCCTGCTGCCGCCGATGAGTATCTTGGTCTCCAGGGACGGGGAGGTGAGCTGGGCCTGATCCACCTGGACGGGCACGTTGGGATCCATGACGCAGAGGATCGCCTTGACTCCGGCGGAATTGAAGCGGTATTCGTAGTCATGGGCCTGGAGCTGGTGGGTGGCGGGTATGGCTATGGCTCCCAGCTTGTGCAGGCCGATGATGGCGGGCCAGAACTGATAGTGCCTCTGCATGACCAGCATGACCCTGTCTCCCTTTCTGATGCCCACGGCCCTGAAGTAGTTGGCCATCTGGGCGGACATGCGCTTGATGTCGCGGAAGGTGAAGCGCCTCTCCATCATGTCGCGGTCGACATGCAGGAGGGCCAGCTTCTGGGGCTCCCGGCGGGCGATCTCGTCCACCACGTCAAAGGCGAAGTTGAAGCTGTCGGACTCCTTGAAAACCATATCCTTGAGCATGCCCTTTTCGTCCTCTATGCACTCCACGAAGCGGTCCACCGCCAGGGGGCGGTTCTTTCTCTCCCCCGCCAGCATGGTGTCGGTGATGACGGTCTCCCCCACGTCCTCGCCGGGGAGCACCACCGCCAGGAAGGTGCATTCCCTTCCGTCCACGGCTATCATGCCGTGGGGCGAGGAGGAATTGTACAGTATGCTGTCGCCCTCGCTGAGGTACTCGGTATTGTCTCCCACCTGTACCTTGAGGCGTCCGCTGATGATGTAGTCGAATTCCTGGCCGGAATGGGTCGTGGTTGCGATGGGCTCATCCTGCAGCGCGGGATCGTATTCATAGGTAACGTAATAGGGTTCGGCTATCTTGTTGCGGAAACGGGGAGCCAGATCCTTGATCAGGATGCCGTCCTCCCGGGCCGCCAGTTCGCCCTGTCCCTTGCGGGTGACCGTATAGGACGAAAGACGGGCGTCACTGCCCTCCATAAGGTCGGTGATGCCCACGCCGAAAACTCCGGCGCACTTGTGCAGGAACGAGAAGGGGAAATCCAGCATGCCGGCTTCGTACCTGACGTATTCCTCCTCGGAAACGTCGGTCTTTGCCGCCATCTCCAGTGTGCTGAGATTGGATATCTCCCTCATCTCCCTTATTCTCTGGGCTACCTCCAGTAGTCTCTCGCTGTCGGATGATGTCACTTTAATAATCCTCCCATTGAAAAAAATACACCCGTCTCAATAAAAACTTTGAGACGGGTGATAAACACTCGCGGTACCACTCAAATTGCAGGAAGAACCTGCCGCTCTTCGGGATCCATCAATCCCTATGCGTTCACGCAGCATCCACGGGAAACGCCTACTTGACACGGGTCTTTCGGGCTCCGGCTCGGAAGTGATAAGCCACTGTACATATTCCCCTGCCGGCTTTCCAGCTGCCGCCGGCTCTCTGAAGGATAGCCTGTACGGCCGTCTTCGTCATTGCCTTTAATTGTTATTGTGCAGATGATAGCACTTCGGATACCGGGTGTCAATCATTTTTGCATACTATTTATAATTTCTTTAAGCCGGCATCGTACAAATCGGGCTGATTTCGATATCAATCTTTCCCGTAAAGCTTTTTTATATCACCTCCTCTGGAGTATAATCTGCACAAAGGATCCGGATTTGTACGGATCCCAGTTTTCAGCAGTGCCAGCCGCATAATTAACGGCAGCCGAACAAAACAAAGTTTGAAACGGAGGAGGACAGTGTTTCCGGCGGACCGGATGTTCCCGGAGGAATGCTGTCGGTTTTTATATTCAGAAACCTGATCACGTATCTTCTGATGAAAGGCATGGTGCTCAAGGGCTACATGGACCTGGCCTCCCTTAAGCGCAATACGCATAACGCGCGGCTCAGAAACGAAAAGCTTCTCAGAAAGATCCTCAGGGCGGGAGAAAACTGCGAATACGGACGCAAGTACGGCTTCAGGGACATCAGGACAGTGGAGGAATTCCGCGCAAAAGTACCTCTCACCACCTTTGAAGACTACCGTCCCTACGTGGACCGCATGATAAACGAGAACACCGAAGACCTGCTGACCTCATATCCCCTTATAGGCTATTCCCAGACATCCGGGACCACCGGTGTGCCCAAGTTCATCCCCCTGACCCAGAATATTGCGCGGCTTTACAAAAAGCACACCCTGACCACCATGATGGCCATGGCGGACAGATATAAAAGAAATACCGAGGGAAAGGCCCTGAAACCGGGGAGAGGGAGCTTCATGGACTTCAACTAAACGTTGCCAGACGGCCGCAGCGCCACGAACGTGCCCGAGACCACGGCCAAACAGCTGGGCTTCATCTATCCGTATCTGCTCAACGTGCCCTGCGACCATCTGTTCAGGGTGGACGACATGGCCGTCTACTACCGTATCCTGCGTTTCGCGCTGGAGGATCCGAACACGATGTACGTCTTCAGCGTGTTCTTCTCCGTCATCCAGGAACTGATGGCGTACATGATGCAGTACTGGGAGATCCTTGTGTACGACATAGAGCACGGCACCATGAACGACCTGGCAAGACCGAAGCCCGAGATCAGAGAAGAGATGATGCGCTACATAAAGCCAAATCCCGAAAGAGCTGCGGAGCTTCGCGCCGAATTCGAAAAGGGTTTTGATGAGACCCTGCTTAAGCGCCTCTGGCCCAACATGTCCGTGATTTACGGCATCTCCGGCACTATCTACACCGCCTACTCCAACGAGGTAAGAAAGATCGCGGCAGGAATCCCCTTCGACTTTGCCATCCACGGAGCCAGCGAGGGACTTTTCGCTGCGCCCTATGAGCTGGAGAGCGAAAACAGACTGCTGGTGGTGGAGAGCTGCTACTTTGAGTTCATTCCCAAGGAGGTCGAGGAGAAGATCCTTTCCCTCGACGAACTGGTCCCCGGCGGGGAGTACGAGATAGTGATCACGAACCAGGCGGGCCTGTACCGCTACCGCATCGGGGATATCATAAAATGCGAGGGCTACATGAACGGGTGCCCGATCATATCCTTCGCCCGCAGAAAGGGTCATCCGGTCAGCCTCTGCGGAGAAAAGACCAGCGAGGAGGATCTGTCCGAACTCGTAAGAAGGCTCGAGAAACGATCCGGCTGCAGAGTCGACAACTGGGTCATACATATCAACTACGACAACCATCCCGCCAGTTACGTGCTGGTGACGGAAAACAGCGGGGGAGCCGATCTGAGCGTATACTCCGACGCAGCCGAAGAGGATATGAGGCAGATCAGCAAGCTCTACGACCGCTTCCGCTTCAATCTGGCCATAGGCCATCTCGGGATACTTAACCAGAAGCCCGGGACCCACGAAGAATGGAGGCTCTCGAGGATCCAAAAGGGCACCGCACCCACCCAGGTTAAGCCCGTGAGGATACTGGACAGCCCCGAAAAGGAAGAATTTTTCATGAACCGCATAATCGAACAGTAAACACGATGCCCCGCGCTGCCGCGCGGGGCTTTTTCGATCCGAACCGTTAACCTTATAAGGATATTCGGTTGACAATTTCCGCCCTGTGTGTTAACATAGCCGAAATCGGAGGAACATCATGAAACAGACAGAAGGGACATGCACAGCTGAAAAAAAGACCCGCCGGCCCGATGTGCTGACGCTTGTCCGCTGCGGGATCTGCACAGCCGTCATCACGGTGTGCTCCTGGATCAGTATACCCTCGGCGATACCTTTCACGCTGCAGACCTTCGCGGTGTGCCTCGTATCTTCCGTTTTCGGCCCGGGGACGGGCATCATGAGCCTCGTGCTGTACGTTCTTCTGGGCGCATTCGGTTTTCCTGTGTTCTCGGGATTCAGGGCCGGGGCCGCGGTGCTGTTCGGAGTTACGGGAGGATATATTCTGGGATTTTTCGCCACGGCGGCTCTGTCCGGATATCTGCCTGCACGCTTCGGCCGCAGCATCGGAGTACTGATGCTCTCGATGGCCCTGGGAATAACGGCGTGCTATGCCTTCGGCACGGCATGGTTTACGCTGGTATATATGCGCACCGCCGGACCCGTGAGCCTGGGGGCGGCCCTGTCATGGTGCGTGATACCATACATCCCCGCCGACGCGGCCAAGATCGCCGCCGCGGCTCTCATATCGAAAAGGATCTATCCTATGGTCGGGAGGCATACGAAATGATCAAAGACGAAGTATTCAGAATACTCTGGGAGAGCGGCACGGAATTCGTTTCCGGGCAGGACATGGCTTCGGACCTGTGCGTATCCCGCACCGCCGTGTGGAAAGCGGTGCGCTCCCTCCGGGAAAGGGGCTACCAGATAGAATCGGTGCCGAAGCTGGGCTACCGCCTCATGGGGACCGAGAACGTGCTGAGCGTGTCCGGCATCAGGCAGTTTCTCAGGCACGGAGAACTGGACATAGAGGTGCACCGCTGCCTAACTTCCACCAACACCGTGCTGAAGAAAATGGCCGAGGACGGAATACCGGAGGGAAAGGTCGTGATCGCCCTGGAACAGACCGCCGGCAGGGGCAGGATGGGACGCAGCTTCTATTCCCCCATAGGCAGCGGACTGTACATGAGCCTTCTGATACGGCCCGATTCGGACGTCAGGGACATGGCGGCAATGACTGCCTTCACCGCCGTGTGCGTGTCCCGCACCATAGAGGAGATATGCGGCATATCCACCTGCATCAAGTGGGTGAACGACGTCATGATGGGCGGGAGGAAGATCTGCGGCATACTCACCGAAGGTGCGGTGGAAAGCGAGAGCGGCAGGCTGGGCTATGCCGTCATCGGCATCGGCATCAACATAGACATCCCTTCCGGAGGCTTTCCGGAGGAAATCGTCGAGACCGCAGGGAGCCTCTACCGCAGCTCCCCCGGCAACATGCTCAGCTGCCGTCTCGCGGCAGGGATACTGGACCGGATAATGGACGTTTACCGTTCGGATGACCGCCGGGACTGCCTGGACGAATACCGCAGGCGCATGTATCTTCTCGGCAGGAGGATAAACATCATGAACGGAGGAAAGATCCGCGCGGAAGCCACGGCGGTGGATGTGGCGGACGATCTGGGCCTCATCGTGCGATATGACGACGGGACCACGGAAAAGCTCTCCAGCGGAGAGGTCAGCGTAAGGGAAAGAAAGCACTGAAACAAAGGGGCGCTGCCGCGGCAGCGCCCCTTTCATACGGACATCACTTTTTGTGTCTGAGATATACCCTGCATTCCCAGGGACGGGCGGCAAAGCCCCCCGATGATGATTCGCAGTCTTCGTAATTCGACAGGAGCAGCTCATACTCCCTCAGGTCGATGCCCTTCGGGGAACGGAAACGTCCCGGAGCCGAAGAGAACCGGCAGATCACCAGAAGGGACAGTTCATCGTCTTCCCGGGCGTAGACATAGTATTTCCCGGAAAGGGGCATGTATTCCGTGTATGTGCCATCCCTGACGCAGGAAAGAGTCTTTCTGAGCTCCACCGCCCTTCTGTAGAAGTTCAGCACGCTGCCGGGATCCTTCAGCTGGTCCTCTGCGTTCAGCGAGGTGTAGTTCGGGTTCACATGGAACCAGGGTTCACCGCTGGAAAAGCCCGCGTTCTCTCCCGGGCTCCACTGCACCGGGGTCCTGGAGTGGTCCCTGGAGGCCTTGGAATAGATCCTGAGCCTCCTTTCGGGTCTCAGCGTGCTGCGGGTGTTCAGGGTCTGCACGTCCTGGTAATCCTCCAGCGATGCGGCGGGATAGTTCACCATCCCCAGCTCCTGCCCCTGGAAAATGAAGGGCGTGCCCTTCTGGAAAAGGTAGCAGGCCGCCAGCAGTTTGGCGCTCTCTTCCCTGAACTCCTCGCTGCCGTAACGGGAAACGATCCTGGAATGGTCATGGTTCTCCAGATACAGCATGTTCCAGCCCCTGCCCTCCAGGGCGTTCTGCCATGAGGAGAAACGGCGCTTGAGCTTTCTTAGAGAGAAGGGCATCCTGATATAGTCCACGAACAGGCAGTCGGCGCACATGGTCTCGAACTGGATCATCATGTCCAGCTCGTTGTCATCGGACTCGGTGACGTATTCCAGCGCCTTTCTGGGAGTCACCATGGGGGATTCCGCCAGCACCAGGCAGTCGTATTTGCTGAACACGTCCCTCCGGAACTCCTGAAGATACTCGTGGAGACGGGGCCCGTGGGAATAGTGGAAGATACCGCGGGAAGCCGGCATCAGCCGGTCGTCCGGCAGGCCCTCCTTCTTGGAGATGAAGGTAATGACGTCCTCCCTGAATCCGTCCACCCCCATATCCAGCCAGAAACGCATGATATTCTTGACTTCTTCCCTCACCAGGGGATTGTCCATGTTCAGGTCCGCCTGCTCCGGGGCGAAGATGTGCAGGTAGTACTGTCCCCTCACGTCGTCCCATTTCCAGGCCTTCCCGCCGAACACGCTGTCCCAGTTGTTGGGGAGCTTTCCCTTCCCCCTGCCGTCCCTCCAGATATAGTAATCCGTATAGGGTT
>JAGACT010000143.1 GCA_017613995.1 Eubacteriaceae bacterium | reverse complement strand
TTGTCGTATGTTATCACGGTCAGCACACCGTGGAGCCATTTGCCGCGGTAGGTATCGAAACCGTCCTGCAGGCTGTAGGTGTACGTCATCCCTCCGCTGTCTTCGGTGAACACGGGGCTGCTGACGGTGACGTATTCGGTGCCGCGGAATTCGTCGGAAGCGGACGGATAGAATTCGATCTTCGAATAGAATGTATCATCCGACATGCCGTAATCCGTTACGGTTATGCTCTTCGTGGCGGGATCGTAGTCCATGTATACCACGATGCCCGGGGAATACATGCCGCTGAGGGTGTAGCCGGCGGTATGGGATGTGCCGGAGGAATCCTCGTAGGTGACCGTAAGGGTCATGGGCACGGCGTTGTACACGTCGAAATCTATGTCCGACGTATCCCCTATCGCGCCGGTGTCCATAAGGCTTATGCCGTCGGGATATATGAACACCTTCGTATCGTCGGTGGAGCTTGCGCTGTCCTGCGCCAGGGTGAAGGAGCTCTCCCCCACCCGCAGCACCGCCGAAGTGACAGTGAAGCCGTTGGGATCTATGCATATGTCCGGATACAGGGTGAAATCGTCTCCGTAGATGACATCGTCCAGAACGCCCGGGATCTCCGATGTGCCGGGCACCAGGCAGGTGACGCTTCTGGAAACGCTGCCGCTTTGATCCCCCGTGGTGTAGTAATAGACGAAGGTGACCGTCACTTCCTGATCGGGATAGGCCCCCAGGTTGACGAGATATACCCCGTCCTCGATCACCGCGTAGTCCGCGGTGGCATTCCCGTTGATCCGTATCGAGATTCCCGTGATCTCGGAATCGTTGAGCGTATAACCTGTACGCAGCGGCAGATACATGTCGGAGGTCAGGCTGTCGGACGTCAGGCTGTCAAAGGTCATGTCGGTGAGATCCTCCGACGGTTCGGGTTCCGGCTCGGGTTCGGGCCCGGGTTCCGGTTCGGGTTCGGGGATCACGATGGGTGTCGGTTCCGGTTCCGGCTGAGGTTCCGGCTGAGGTTCCGGCTGAGGTTCCGGCCCCGGTCCGGGGGTCGGTTCGGGCTCGGGCTCCTGCGGGTCCGTGAGAAGAGGCAGTGTCTTGAAATACACGCTGTCCGCCTCCGCTCCGTTGGTATACATTACGAAAGTATAGGGCGTATCCGGGGTCAGATCCTTCAGAAGGACACGGTTGCTCCCTTCCTCCAGAAAGCCCGAGGTCACGGCATTCCCGTTCTGATACAGCACGTAGGTATACTCCGCATCCGGTATGCCGCCGCTGATCTCGCAGCTTATCACGGCATCGAATGTCCCTGCTCTGACAACGCTGAGAGCTCCCCTGAACAGGCCGAATAAAACAGCTGCGGCGGCTATCGCCGTGGCAACCGCCGCTGCGCCGAATACGTATTTTCTCTTTTTCGCAGCGCTTTTCCCGTTGAGGTAGGGAGTGAACTCCGGTCCCTCCTTCTGCCGGGGAAAGGTGCGGTTGAACTCGATATCGTAGCGTTCGTTCATTTAAAGGCCTGTCCTGTAACTTTAATTATACCATGAAAACGCGCTTTTGAGTTTCAGTATGCTGTATTAATTGCTCCCGGAGGCCGAAATCCCCCGCAGGAGCGTCATTTCCCGGGAAATGTCCGAAAAAAAGCATCCCGGAGGATGCTCTGTTGGTATCTATCTCGTTTCGGGCGCTTCGCCCAGTTCGGCTATGAACCTGCGCAGGGCGTCCTCCCACTCCGGCAGCAGATCGAAGCCCGCGTTGGTCAGGGAGCTCTTGTCCATCCTGCTGTTGAGGGGGCGGGACGCGGCGGCGCCGTACTCCTCGGTGCTCACGGGGGTGACCTTTATGTCATCCATGCCGCACTCGCGGAAAACCGCCTCCGCCAGCTCGAACCAGGAACAGACTCCCTCGTTGGTGGCGTGGTAGATCCCGTAGCTGTCCGTTGCGATCATCTTCGAGAGAAGTATCGACAGGTCGTGGGTATAGGTGGGGGAACCCACCTGATCGTATACGACGCTGGGGGAGATGCCCCTCCTGCCCAGGTCGATCATGGTCTTAATGAAGTTTTTGCCGTACAGGCCGAACACCCAGGAGATGCGCACGATGAAGTACTTTTTCACGTACTGCTTCACCGCCAGTTCCCCCTCGTACTTGGTCCTGCCGTATACGCATGAGGGATCCGGCTCGTCATCCACGTGGTAGAAGTCCACTCCCGTGCCCCTGAAAATGTAGTCGGTGCTCAGGTACAGCATCTTTATGTCGTGCTCGCCGCAGACCTTCGCGACGTTCTGTGTTCCGGTGACGTTTATCCTGCGGCAGGCCTCCTCGTTGGATTCGGCTCCGTCCACGTTGGTCCATGCGGCGCAGTGCATCACGGCGTCCGGGTTCTCCCGGCCTATCCACTCCTCCACCTGGGCTATGTCGGTGATGTCCATATCCTCCACGTCCGTGGGGATCACTTCGTATCCGTCCTCTTCGAGTCTCATGACCAGGTCGGTGCCCAGCTGGCCCCTGGCTCCAGTTACAAGTATCTTCATTTTCTTTTTCAGGCGCGCTTCGCCTGTCTGCTCCTTTTTATCAGATTGGTAATAAGTCCCCATCTGGAACGTATTATTGTTTTCAGCGGCCGCCTCTGCCCGTCGGGCATGGTGGCGTTCTGTGAATGGAGGCGGTGCAGTATCAGCTCCTCGTCCAGGTAGGCTACCTTTCCCGCCGCCTGGGCGATGCACAGGTTCCAGTGATCGTAGTCCTGGATGCGGGGGATAGGAACTATCAGGTCCCTTATCCTGCGGGTGAACGCCGTGGTGCATCCGCTGACCCGGGCCATGATTATGTTCTTTACAAGTCCGCGGTCCACTATGGGATATATCTCGAAGAAGCTGTCCGTCACCGGGTTCAGATCCTCGTCGGTATGCACCCCGTTATGCACCACCATGTCGGCTCCGGTGGCCGAAAAGCACTCCATCACCTTTTCTATCTTGTCTTCGGCCCACACGTCGTCCTGGTCGGAGATGAATATATACTCTCCGAGGCAGTGCCCGAGGGCGTTCTCGAAATTGCCGGTTATGCCGGAGGAGGGGTTCATGACGACCCTTACCCTGCCGTCGGAAGCGGCATAGCCCTCGATGATATCCAGGGTGCCGTCGTCTGAGCGGTCATAGCTTATGACCAGCTCGTCGTCGCTTCCCAGCTGGCACACGATGGAATCCAGCTGTTCGCGAAGGTATTTCTCCCCGTTGTATACGGCCATTGCGACTGATGCTCGAACCACTTCGATCTCCTTTCAGAGTTTACTCTTCTTCCCCGGTTTCCCCGACCGTCGCCCTTACCTTCAGGACCCTTCTGTCCTCGGCTTCCAGCACAGTAACGGAGATGTTGCGGTAGCGGAAGCTGTCGCCCTTTTTCGGGAAGGCCGAGAGCATCTCGGTGGCCCATCCGCCCACGGTGGTATAGTCTCCCTCGAAGCTGTCCGGGTCGATGCCCAGCTCCTCCAGGAAGTCATATATGCTCATGTCGCCGCTGGCGATGTAGGTCTCGTCGTTTATGTGGACTATATCCGCCTGGACGGTGTCGGTCTCGTCCCAGATCTCGCCCACCAGCTCCTCCAGCACGTCCTCCATGGTTATGATCCCCAGGGTGCCGCCGTACTCGTCCGTCACCACCGCCAGGTGCTGCTGCTTCTTTCTGAACTGGCTGAGGACGCTGGGAAGCTTGAGGGTCTTCGGGATGTACAGCACGTCCATCAGGGTGTCCCTGATGTCGAAGCTGTCCCGGTCCAGGGCCTGCTTGTAGAAATGGTTGATGTAGAGGACCCCTATGATGTTGTCCACCGTGTCCTGATACACCGGGATCCTGGAATAGGGCGAGGAATTGACGGTATCGAGGATGTCCTCGAAGCTGTCGTCCGCGTCTATGGCCACCATGTCCACCCTGGGGGTTATGACCTCCTGGGCCGTGATGTCCGAGAACTCTATGGCGCTCTGCAGCAGTTCGCTCTGCTCCTCGTCTATGACGCCCTCGTCCTCGACCATCTCTATGATGGTCACCAGCTCCTCCTCGGTGACGCCGCCGGCGTCCCCGTCGCTGCCCCAGATCCTTCCGAGCACCCCCAGCAGCCTGTCCATGAGCCAGACCACGGGACGGGTCACGATCATGACCAGCTTCAGGGGGTAGGCCACGGCCCTGCACATGGCGTTGCTTATCCTGGAGGCCGCGATCTTGGGGGCGATCTCGCCGAAGATTATTATCACCACGGTGATGATGCCCGCTGCCGCAGCGACTCCCCTCTCGCTGCCCGTCAGGGCCATGGCCAGGACGGTGGTGGCGGAGGATGCGGCGATGTTCACCAGGTTGTTTCCGAAGAGTATGGCGGAAAGGGCCTCGTCGTAGTTGTCCGAGATGTCCGCCGCAAGCCTGTCCACGGCTTTTCCGTCCTCGGCGCTCTTTTTGAGCCTCAGCCTGTTGGCGGAGGCGAAGGCCGTCTCGGAACCGGAGAAGAAAGCCGACAGCAGGATGAACATGACTATCATAAGCACTGATCTAAGCATTCGGAGAGTCCTCCTTTGCGCAGACGATCATGACCTTGACTATCCTGTTGGGGGCGGCCTCCGTGATGGTGACCGTCAGGGGGCCCCGGGTGAAGCTGTCCCCCTTCTGGGGCATGTACTCGAAATTCTCCAGGACCCATGCTCCCACGGTCCTGTGCTCGAGAGCGTCGGGATCGAAGTCTTCGTATCCCATGTATTCGAAGGCGTCCTCCGCGGCCATGTCGGCGGAGACGTCGTAGCGGTTTCCTCCCAGGGGGACGATGTCCTGTCGGACCTCGTCGTCCTCGTCCCAGATCTCTCCCACCAGCTCCTCCAGCACGTCCTCCACGGTGATGATGCCCAGGGTGCCGCCGTACTCGTCGTTCACCACGGCCATGTTGATGCGCCGGGAGCTCATGTTCTTGAGAAGCTCGTCGATGGGTATGGTCTTGTATACGAAGTAGGGTTCCTCGCACAGGGAGTAAAGATCGGTGTGCTCCCCGTTCTCCAGGTAGCTCCTGATATACTTTCTGATACTCAGTATGCCGGTGATGTTGTCGATGCTGTCACGGTATACCGGAAGGCGGGAATGCCTGGATCCCTTTATCAGTTCGATGATCTCGGAGACAGACGCGGAATCCTCCACCCCGACTATGTCTATACGGGGGGTGAGCACGTCCTGCACGGTGGTGTCGTCGAATTCCAGGGCGGACTGTATCAGCTCGGTCTTCTCCTTCTCCAGGGTCCCCTCCTCCTGTATGTTGTCGATTATCTCGTGAAGCTCCTCCTCGTTGACGGAGGGCTCGCCGCTCTCGCGGATGATCTTCGAAAGAACGCTGCTTATGAAGGAGAAGAGCCAGGACACCGGCGTCAGGACCTTCACCAGCGCCAGTATCACCCCCGCATTGGCCACGGTGAAGCTGTCCGAATGGGTGGAGGCGTAGTTCTTCGGTATGCTCTCCCCGAAAACGAACATGATAAGGGTGGTCACGAAGGTGCAGGCGCTGATAAGGGCGCTGCCCCAGATCCTGTTCACGAAGACCGTGGCCACCGAAGCCGCGGCGGTATGGGCGATGTTCGTGAGTATCAGAAGGGTGATGAGGGTCTTCTCGTCCGCCTCCTCCGTCAGGTACAGGGCCTTTTTCGCCTTCGTATCCCCGTGCTCGGCCAGGTTTTTAAGTCTTATTCTGTTGGACATCGATAGAGCGGTCTCCGATGCCGCGAAGTATGCGCTGGCGATGATGCTCAGGACGAACGCGGCGGCGAGGACCGTTGTTTCACTGTTCAAAACAAACTCCCGTTTCAACCACAAAAAGCACAGCGCAGAAACGCGCCATGCCCGGTTTTCTGATATATTCAGCTTTCCTGCGGCCGCATAAGTGTATGTGGCAACTGTCTGAATCTTCCATAACTCTGAATATTATACATAAACTGCCCGGGAAGGTCAATAAATCGGGGCATAAAAACACGATAATACCGCGATTTCCGGGGTCTTTCTAAGGAAGCCCGCATCGGGCTCTTTTCCGGCGCCGGTTCCCGCGGATCATTATTGTATCCGCATCGGATATACTGAAATGCGCTCGGCCGCAGACAGGGAAATCCCGCAGAGCGTTTCGCCCTGCGGGACTTCCCCGTTATTGTTTATTGCTGTCTGGGCATCTGATCGCCTTCTCTTTTGAGCTTGTCCTGTTCGAAGATCACGGACAGCTGGCAGATATCCTTGGTGTCCTTCACCTCGGTTTTGTCCTTCGTGACGGTCACCTTCGGTATCATTCCGTCCAGATCCACCAGGAACTTCCAGTCGCCTTCTTCGAGCCGGTCGAGATCTATGACCAGGACCCTGTTTCCGACTCTGAAGAACACGAACCGGACGTTGTCCTTTCTGAGCTTTTCGATGAACTCATGATCCAGCACCAGCACGCGGCTCTCTTCGGTCACCTTTTCGGGATCGTCGTCCGAAAGGGCTCTGATGTACACCGCGCCGCTCTTTTCTGCCTTTGCGGCCTCATCGGCCTGAAGCTGCCTGAGTACCGAGCAGAGCCTGTAGGATACGATGAAGGCGCGGTAGCGCGCTGTCTCGATGCGGGCTATGAAGAACGACGGTACCATTTCGTCGATCTTTATCATCTCGTAGGGCGCGCTGCTTCCGTCGGGCCTTCTGACGATATCGGGTCTCTTCTGTGCTCCGTCACCGTCATCTTCCCAGTCATAGCTTTCGGGTCTGAAGCTGTTGACTATGTGCACCGTACCGTAAACGCTGTGGGCGCTGACGGGTCCGGGAACGAAGACGTGCAGAGGTTTCTGCGCCGAGCCTATGTCTCCCAGTGCCGTTACATCCAGTGACGACGCTGTGACGTTGGGCCTGCCGCCGTTGCTGCCGGCATCTATCCTGCCGTCGGATTCTATCGTCACATGGTTCCCGGTTATTGATACGATGGCTGTGTCTCCCGCGATCCTGAGGCTGATATCCTTTCCGGATACGCTCACCTCGTCCGCGGACACCTTCAGCGGTTCATCCTTCGAGCCGACATTGCCGGCCGCCCTGATATCGACCTTCGATGCGATAAGATCCGCACCGTCTCCCTCGGGTGAAACGATGTTTCCTCCGGTGGTAAGGACTATGTCTCCTCCGGCTCCGACGGGTCCGAGAGCAAGATCCTTCCCGCTGCGGTTGGTGATAAAGATATCTCCCGCCGCGGTGCCGGATATCTTCTCCGACCGGGTGACCAGAGGCTTCTGTCTGCTTCCGATGTCGCCTCCGAGGGCCGCGATCTCAAGTTCGGGGGCTGTTATGATTTCCTCGCTTGAGATACTGCCGGTGGATATGATCACCGCATTGCCCTGTGCGTCGCTGCGGCCGATCGACAGGTCTCCGTTGGAAGCGATGTTCACGCTGCCTCCGGAAGTGATCCCGACGGGTCCTGCCGAACTGATCTCCAGCGGCGAACCCGCGCTACCGATGTCGCCTCCCGCGTACATGTCGATGCTTCCCGCCGCGGATATCGATCTCGCTGTGCTCATGGCACTGCTCAGAGCACTGTCGGCCAGCGCCTTCGCATCCTCGTAGGC
>JAGACT010000142.1 GCA_017613995.1 Eubacteriaceae bacterium | reverse complement strand
TCTCCGAGAACGGCGCCCCCAGGGTGCTCTTTATCAGGGCCGCCGCCTCCGGAGTCCACGTGAAGGGCAGCAAGGGCACCGTGCTGGGACCCATGCTCAATGATCTTTCCTGCGTCAACATCGCCGACGGCAGCGACCTATTGGAGAACCTGAGCATAGAGATAATCATAAAGGAAGACCCGGATTACATCTTCATCGTCCAGCAGGGCAGGGACGACGAAGGCACCCAGAAGACCCTGCAGGACGAACTCACCGGCAATCCCGCCTGGGCGGGCCTCACGGCAGTGAAGGAGGGCAGAGTGTTCTTCATGGACAGGCACCTGTACCACTTCAAGCCCAACAGCCGCTGGGCCGAGGCCTATCAGGGACTTTACGACATACTGTATAAGAAAGACTGATCCGTGACGGGGAGGGCACAGGGCACTCCACGTCCGGCGGACAAATCATAAACGGACGAAAAGCGTTTTAGACACATGAAAACGATTCCAACCGACAAAAGAAAAAAACTGTACATACTCGCAGCCGCGGTATTCATGCTGCTCTCCGCGGTGCTGAACCTGTGCATGGGAGCGTCGGGACTGACTCTCAGAGAACTGTGGGAAGCCCTGACGGGCGGCCCCTCCGGCACCGTGGCCGGCAGGATCCTGTGGTACGTGAGATTCCCCCGCACCTTCGCCTGCCTGCTGGCGGGCAGCGCCCTGGCGGTGTCCGGTGCGGTGATCCAGAAGGTCCTGGCAAACCAGCTGGCCTCCCCCAGCATCATCGGCGTCAACGCCGGCGCGGGCCTGGCCGTCACGGCCTGCTGCGCCATGGGCATCTACCATGCCTGGGCCATAGCGGGCTTCTCCTTCGCGGGAGCCATGATCGCCACCTTCATGGTGGTAATCGCCGGCAGGAAAAGCGGGGCGTCCCGCACCACCGTCATACTGGGGGGGGTCGCCGTCAGCGCGTGCCTCAACGCCATGACGGAGGCCATCAAGACCCTGGTGCCCAACGCGGCCACCGCCAGCCAGGACTTCAGGGTGGGCGGCTTTTCCAGCGTGGACCAGGCCAGGCTGCTGCCGGCCTCCGTGCTGATCATCGGGGGTATCCTGGTGGTGCTGACCCTGGCCAACGACCTGGACGTGCTGTCCCTGGGGGACGACACCGCCGGTGCCCTGGGGCTGAAGGTATCCCTTTTCCGCAACTGCATGCTGACCCTGGCGGCACTGCTGGCGGGCTCCAGCGTGAGCTTCGCGGGGATCCTGGGCTTCGTGGGACTCATAGTGCCCCACATCTCCAGAAGCATCGTGGGCAACGACTGCAGCGAGCTGATACCCTTCTCCATCTTCTTCGGGGCGGGTTTCGTGTCGGTGTGCGATCTGATTTCCAGGCTTATCTTCTCACCCTACGAACTGCCCACGGGCATTCTTATGAGTTTTCTCGGAGGGCCGTTCTTCATATGGCTGCTGCTGAACAAAAAGGAGCATTCGAAATGATAGAGCTTAAAGACCTGTACGTATCGTATGACGGAGTGGAAACGGTCCACGGAGTGGACTGCTGCTTCCCGGAGGGTAAGATCTCGGTGATACTGGGACCCAACGGCTGCGGAAAGAGCACGACGCTGAAGGCCATCATGCGGCTGGTGCCGGAGATAAAGGGAAAGATATACATAGGGGACGAGGATCTGGACGGTCTCAGCCAGAAGGACCTGGCCAGGAGAGTCGCCTACCTGCCCCAGAGCAGGAACGTTCCCGACATTACGGTCTCCAAGCTGGTGATGCACGGGCGCTTCCCCTATCTGAGCTACCCCAGGCGCTACAAGAAGGAAGACTACAAGAAGGTCAACGAGGCCCTGGAATGGGTGGGGCTTACGGATTACGGCGACAGGAAGCTGGAGAGCCTCTCCGGAGGCCAGCGGCAGAAGGCCTACCTGGCCATGGCCATGGCCCAGGACACCGCCACCATCATCATGGACGAGCCCACCACCTTCCTGGACATTAAAAACCAGTTCGAACTGCTGGAGCGTTCCAGGATCTTCAGCGACATGGGAAAGACGGTCATCATGATCCTGCACGACTTCGAATCCACCCTTCACTACGCGGACCACGTGGTGCTCATGGGGGACGGGAAGGTGCTCTCCAGCGGCAGCGCCTACGACGTGATCAGTTCGAAGGAACTGAAAGAGACCTTCGGAGTGGCCCCCTGCTTCTACGAGGGCGACGACGGCCTCCACTGCTACGTGAAGGCATAAACAATAATAACAGTAAATACATCAGGTCCCGCAGTCAGTACTGCGGGACCTGTTATTATGTTCTCGCTTTTGCAACGCCGGCTATTTGAGCCTGAGGGCACATGTGGTAAGATAGGCACGAAGGAAAGGAGGTAAACGACTATGAAAAGTACCTCTATCGTATCCGCAAAGGATACCTCCCTCGCCTAGGCGCAATGCCCCGGCTTGGCACTGCGCTTTCATATATCAGGACCGTCTGCGACGGTCCGTTTTTTTCGGGCAATAAAAAAGACGGCTTTGGGAGCCGTCTTTTCGGGTCTTTGATTATCTGATCATCTGGCAGATCATGCCGTTCTTCGCTCCTGCGGCGTTGCCTTCCTCGGTGTCCACGTGGCACTCGAGGGCGTAGGTGTCCTTGGCTCTGATGAGCACGTTGTCAAAGGTGAGTCCTCTCTCTCCGGGCACCACCAGCTTGACCTTGTCTCCGTCCTTGACTCCGAATTCCTCGGCTTCCTTCAGGTTCATATGGATGTGGCGGGCAGCTACGATGACTCCCTGGGCGATCTCCAGCGTGCCGGCGGGTCCCACCAGCGTGCAGCCGGGAGTTCCGTCCAGATCACCGGAATCGCGGATCACGATGGGTACTCCGAGCTTGAAGGAGTCGGACGCGAGGATCTCCACCTGGCATGCGCTTCTCTCGGGTCCGAGGACTCTGACCTTCTCAATGGTCCCCTTGGGTCCCTGGATGTTGATGCATTCCACAGCGGCGTACTGGCCGGGCTGGGAAAGGTCGGACTTATGGGTAAGAGCGTAATCCTTGCCGAAAAGGATGTCCACTGCTTCCTTTGTCAAATGAACATGTCTGTTTGATAATGCGATAGGCACTTCGGTTCTCATCTGCTTGTATTCCTCCGGAATTTATCTTGTTTTACTCCTACAATTATAAACTCAGAAACCGTCCATTTCAATACGCTTGGACAATTACTTACTTCTCGGGCCTTCTTTTGCGGCCGAGGCGGTAATCCATCTCTTCCTTCATGCTGTCGGGGATAGTCCGGGAGACGGGGCATGTCCCCGCCATGGCCATGGTCCCGGCGAACTTCGCGATGAAGGCGGTATCGGTAAGGATCCGCCCGGGGCTGAGGACAACGAGTGTATCGAACACGTTGTGTATCGGGGCCACGGTATTGTCCGCCAGTCGGGCGAAGGACAGTGCGGGCACTCCCCTGTCCGCGAAGGAAGTGGAATCGGAGGAGTAAACTCCCTGCTTCGCCTTCAGGCCGAAGCCTTCAATGGCGCCGAAGTACCGGATATAGTCCACCAGGGCCTCCTCGGCGGTGACGCAGGCCAGAAAGCCTCCCATGTGGGTGCCGATCATGTCCAGGTTGATGTTAAGGACCACGTCCTCCAGCTCCTTTTCGTGGGCGGCGCAGTAGGCCTGAGAGCCAAGAAGACCCCTCTCCTCGGAACCGCAGAATACGAAGTACAGGCTATAGAGGATCTTTTCGTCCTTCAGTTCGTCCAGTATCCCCAGAAGACCTATGCAGCCTGACATGTTGTCATAGCTGCCCAGGGACAGGGACGTGGAATCGTAGTGGGCCGACAGGACTATGCTCTCCTTCCTCTTCCCCTTCAGGTATGCCACCACGTTCCTCGAGTTCTCCTCGTATTCCTCCTGGCTTATGCTGATGCTGACCTTTTTCGCTCCCTTCTCAATCAGCTTCACGGCGTCCCTGGTGTGGATGTGCACGCAGGGCAGCTTCTTTCCTTCACAGACGTATCCCCTGAGTTCCTTCTGGTCGATCCCGGTGTCGGAGGGGTTGTTGGCGTCGCCGCTGTAGGTTATGATGCCCTTCGCGCCCGCTTCATACAGGTCCCCGAACATGTCGTGGGTCATGCCGGTATCGATGAGCACGATCTTTCCCTTCGCTTCGCTCAGGGAATAGCGGTCTGCGTCGGGCATGTAGTAAAGCTTTGCCTCCACGTCCCAGCTGCCGCAGTTTCTGTAGCCGAGGCAGGATATCTGTGTCCCATCGGCTTTCAGAGTGCAGGCAAGATCCTTCGCGGCCTGTACAGGGAACTCCTCGATCCAGGCTCTGGCGCCCAGATCCTCACAGCGCTTCGCCAGGTACTCGGCGCACTTTTTTTCTTCCCTGCTGCCGCCGGTCCTGACGTAGGCGGTATCCTTAAGTATCTTTTTTACGTATTTGGTATCCATGGGACGATTGTACTCTATTTGAAAGGCAAAAAGAAGTCCGGACGCAGAAATACCGGCCGGAGCCGGTATTTCTGCAACATGGGGTTTGTATATCATTATGTTCTGTGGAACAAATAATATCCTGTATTGATTATATCTCAAAACGCCCTTTCAGACAATGCTTTATCTGAAAATTATCTTAATAATACAATTTTCAGGATCAGCCTTATGAAAACAAGGCGGTTCACGCCAAGGGCGTAATAAAGCAAGGAAAAGACGCCGGTGCGCCTTATTATTGTACGGCAACATGGTTTGGTTCAGTAATGGAAAATAGTTGATATTTTTTCAGATAATCCAAATTAATACAAATATCCCGGTCTAATGTTATAATAATCCCTTATTTTCCCACAAATGACCTTTTTCATGGTACAATATAACATCAGGTCCTTAAGACCCGGTTCAAGCATCAGGATTCAGACACGACAAGGAGAAACGGCATGATTGGCTACTACAACTATACCGTTATACTGACCTACATCGGAATGCTCACAGGTTTCGCCGGAATAGCCTTCGCCCACAGCGGCGACATCTATTCCGCCATTCTCTGCCTCATGGGAGCGGGAGTATGCGACATGTTCGACGGAAAGATCGCTTCCACCAAGAAGGACCGCACCCGGGAGGAAAAGCTCTTCGGCATACAGATCGACTCCATGAGCGACCTCATATGCTTCGGGGTGCTGCCTTCCCTGATCGTGTACTGCGCTTTCCCTTTCAGCATCCTCAGATCAGCCGTGTGCATGCTTTACACCCTGTGCGCCCTGATCCGGCTCTCGGCCTTCAACGTGGACGAGACGCTGCGTCAGAGGGAGCAGGACGGGGAAAGAAAGATATATACGGGTCTTCCCGTCACCACCTCGGCCCTGATCTTCCCCACCCTGTACGGTCTCCTGACCGTTCTGGGGCAAAGCAGCGGCACGCCGGCGACAGCGGTCACGGCCCTCACCGCGGCGGCTTTCCTGATGCCTTTCAGGCTTAAAAAACCCGGCAACACCGGAAAGGCTGTGCTCCTGATTCTGGGACTGGGCTCACTGTACCTCATCTATCTCGCGGGAGGCCTTCGTTGAAAAAGGAGGACTCATCCGTAAGATTCCTGTATTCCACCGCCGCCGGAAGGGCGGCCCTGAAGACCGTTATGCGTCTGCACATGGACCGCATAATGGTCGGATTTTTATGTTCTAAAGCCTCCAGGCACATCATTCCCGCCTACGCGAAAAGAAACGCGATCCCCCTCACGAGGGACGTGACGCGCCGCTACGGCAGCTACCGGGATTTTTTCCTCAGAAGGGTACCCCGGGAGCCGGACATGGACCCTGAGCATCTCATCAGCCCCTGCGACGGCTGGATGAGCGTCTTCGACATAACCGGTGACGCGTCCTTTTTCATCAAGAACTCAGTATATACCGTGGACGATTTGATCGGCGATGCCGAACTCGCTTCCCGCTACAGGGGGGGCATCTGCATCATACTGAGGCTCTGCGCGTCGGACTACCACCATTACTGTTACATAGACGACGCCTATCAGGGAAGCAACCACTTCATCGAAGGGGAGCTCCACAGCGTGCAGCCCGCAGCCTGCGAAAAGTACCCTGTCTTCGTTCTCAACAGGAGGAGCTGGTGCCTTATGGATACGGACAACTTCGGACCCGTGGTGCAGACCGAGATAGGAGCGTTGGTGGTGGGAGGCATCACCAACCTGTGCGAGAACTGCCGGGTACACCGGGGACAGGACAAGGGACACTTCGACCTGGCAGGTTCCACCATAGTTCTTCTCTTCGAACCCGGCAGAATCGTCATCAGAAAGGATCTGCTTGAGAAGCTGAAGACCGAGGAAGAGGTCAGGGTACTCCAGGGCATGTGGATAGGCTCCAGGGCAGATACATTACAGCCGAAACAGGCTTACCCTGCTTCGCCGGAGGAACAGTAAAATACGCTGAAAAAGATCAATCGGCACCGCATCATATCGACGCGGTGCCGTATTCTGTTGTGTTCAGAGCCTTTCCAGATCGTCCCCGTCGGCCATGCAGGCGGGACAGGATACGTCGGCCTCATCCCCGGTCTCGAACTCGTAGCCGCATATCCTGCAGCGCCATCTGATGAGTTCGGGCCCTTCGGAGCGGTCGTTCACCGGGATGCGCTCCAGAAGGCTTGCGGCCTCCGATACCGGGAAATCCTCCGAAGGGGGATCCGATACCAGCGAAGAAAGGATATCATGGGCGTTGGAGCTCTGGGGAAGCATGTATCCCGACTCCCTCATGACGTCCTCGTTCACGATCCTGATGCTCTTCTCAATGGCCTTCATAAGGCGGAAGGCTTCGTCGGAAGGAGCGGACTCCGCAAGGGCGGAGGCCTGCCTTTCCATGCGGGCCTTGGCCGCGGACAGAGCGTTCAGGGTCTTCAGCATCACGGGCTTTTTCACCTGCTGGGGCGGATACTCCACGGGCACCATGCTTATGGCGGAGGAGGGACACGCTTCCATGCATGCGCCGCATCCGGTGCACTTGTCCGTATCGATTATGCTGTTTTCGGTATCGGTGGCTCCCACGGGACAGACGTACAGGCACAGGCAGTCCTTGGTGCACATCGACAGATTTCTGACGGCTACCTTCTTCATGCGTTTTTCCTCCCTTGTACCTTTTCAAACTTCCAGGACGGCACTTTGCATACGGGGCATTTCTCAGGGGGATCTTTTCCGATGTACACGAATCCGCATACTGTGCACAGCCAGATCTCCCTGCCCTGCAGCATGCTGTCTCCCTCGGCGAGATAACGCTCCGTCAGGGACGAGAGCATCCTGGTGACCTTCTCTCCCCATACGCAGATCCTGGCAGCTCCCCTATCTCCGCACAGATCCGCCTGGGACCTTACCTGGGGGTATGCTTCCACATCCTCCTTCAGCATCCGGGCGAGCCTCTCCACCGTGGCATCCTCCGCGGGGGCTGCCAGCCGGGTCAGATGATCGGCGATCTTTGCGAACATGGCCGCTTCTTCGGCTTTGTACTGCTTTTCGCATCCCCTGGCCAGGTTGGACATCAGAGCCGCCAGCTGGCCTGCGGACAGCTTTTCGTCCGTCTCCTCCATGTAGGTGCGCTGAGGACGGGACTCCTTGACTTCCGCAGCCGCAGAGGGCTCTTCGGGCCTGAAATCGCTCTTTCTGGCTCCGCACAGAGGGCACTGCCAGTCATCGGGAAGGCTTGCGAAGCTTACGCCTTCCTTTTCGTCATCGTATACGTAGCCGCATACCTGACAAACATATCTCATGGATCTTCCTCCCATAAAAAAGTTCTCTTCTGTCCCTATGATAACAGACAAACTGTAGACCGTCAACGAACTTAATCCTGAAAACAGCACAGAGTGATATCCGACGCATATCCGGATAAAGCCTCTGGACCTGAAACGGCATCAGCAGGTATTGCGGGGATGAGCTCATGCTGCGCAGCAGGAAGGCCGCGGGCCGATTCCGGCAGATCAAAAGTCACATTTTCATCGGAGCCGCAGGGCAGGAGACTCCCGCTTCAACGCAGTAAGCGGGAGAGGAATACCCGTAAATGCGCAATGTCATTAAGTTAAGATGACGCATCCCCCCCAGCTACATTTTTTATAGCAGGGGGGGACTTTTTTATTGGAAAGTACTTGACATGTGACCAAATATGTGCGGCCGCATTCGCTATCTTATCAGATCGCGAATGCGGC
>JAGACT010000141.1 GCA_017613995.1 Eubacteriaceae bacterium | reverse complement strand
GCGCGAAACAACACATGGACATGGTCGGTATCATGATTCCACTCTTCTACAACTATTCTGTACTTATCGCCGATATATTCGAAAATTTCCTTCAGACGCAGTGATATCTCATCATCGATAGCTTTCCTGCGGTACTTCACCACCATTATCAGATGGTAATGAAGCGAAAATACAGAATGATTATTATTGTGTAATTTCAATACAAAACATCCATATGTTCATCTTAATACTGATTATATCAAAGCATACAATGCAATACAATACATTTATGCTATATATTCGAATATATATTTGTAATTTGTCGCATGCTTTCTCGCAATTCATCTCACCGCCTGCAGAGGCGGGAGACTTCTTGCTGCATGCTCGTTAAACCAGCCTTACTTCTTCTTTTTTGGTTCCGGCAGTTCGGGGTACATGGAGAGCACCAGCTCCTCCAGGAAGGCGCGGTCATCCACGTCCTCCACGAGGATCATTTCCCTGGCCCCCTCGTAGGGGATCTCCATGGGGGGATCGGCGATAAGCTTCTTCGCCGCCTCCACCGGCTTCACCAGGAAACGGTCGTCATATATGCCGCCCACGATGCGGCCCCTGTAGTAGATGATGTATTCCCCCATCATCTTCCTGGACGTGACCCCCTCGAGTCCCGAGAGCTGGTCCGTAAGAAAATCAAGATATTCTCTGCTCGATGCCATATGCATTCCTCACTGTGTTTTTTATACGCGTCTTATTCTTCCTGCTGCTCCCCGTCCTCCAGGGCGGCATCCAGCAGTTTCCTCAGGGCATCCGCTTCCTCCCGGGAAAGGGATATCCCGCTGCCCCAGAGCTTCCGGCCGTCCGTCCAGACCCTGACGTCGTAGGTGGGCCTCATCCCGTCCCAGGACACCAGATCGAGCCTGAGGGCGCGCCCGGGGTAGCTCTCGGATACGATGCCCAGTTCCTTCTCGAGGGTGTACTTTCTTGTGCGGGACGGCTTCCCTCCGGGATCGATGAAGGGCGCTTCGCATCCGAAGGCCTCCATGGCGTCCCTGAGTTCGTCCGCCAGGCGGCTTCCGCCGTGGGGCATCTTCGCGATATCGTTCCTGGAGAGGCACTGGATATCGCTTACGGAAAAGATATTGTTCCTAAGCAGGATGTCTTTATATCCGGACTTCAGGGGCAGTTCGAAAATCAGCGCGCCAGGGTCCCCCTTGATCCTTTTTATGTATTCCTCCCTGCCTATCCGGGCCATCTGGAAGGAAAATCCGTACCTGAGCTCCCTGAGGATCCTCTTCATCATGCGGGATACCGAGGAAGCTCCCGAGTCCAGCAGGTCCGCGGTCTCCGCCGCCGACCTGCCGTCACGCAGTCTTGACGCCAGTATCTCCCTGTCCTTTCCGTTAAGGGAGCCCAGGATCATTTCCACGGTATCGTCCGTATCCGGCGGCAGGTGCTCAGTGTCCTCACCGCTGATAAGGTATATGAGGTTACGGGGCCATGGAAGGGACGAGGAGTTTTCGGAAGATAAGGCATTTATCGCTTCCGTCCTCAGGCGGGAAGCCCTGAAGGCCACGAAGTGGGCCGCCGCCGCGGGGGTCCGGGCGAATTCGTCCACCGCCTTTCGGTCCCAGAGCGTTTCCTCCCATACGCCGGTCCGGTATATCACGGCGCCGGAGAGGTCGCTGTCCATCATTTTGCGGGAAAACCCCATCCCCCACATGTCGTAGGACGTATAGAAGTCGCCGGTTATGTTCGGCTTATCGTCGTTTCTGTTTCTTCCGAAGATTCCCATAGCTCATTCCTCCACTCGGATCATTCCCGCTGCTTTTTCCTTCTGCGGGACCAAAGGATTATAAATCAGCAGAGCTGCCAGTACTGATCCGCCCGCAAGATACCAAAGACCCATGCCCGATGAGTCCTTCTGAGGATTTTCTAAGGGAGCTTCCTGCGCGGAAGGCGCAGTCTGCTCCGGAGTATTCCCCGGAAAGCTCTGCTGGGAAGAGTTCTGCTGGGCAGTACTGTGTGTTTTCACCGGTGGAGGGAGATATCGGGCTTTCGTCATCCTCCCCGTCGTCTTCCCAAGAGCCTCCGGAGGGTCCTAAAGCCGGCTCCCCGGGAGCAGCCGGGGGTCCTCCCGTAACACAAAAGGCGAAGGACACCGCGTCGTTGTTCAGGAAATATGCCTCGGGGTATGATCTGTCATCATTGATGGAAAGATACAGGGTATAGCTGCCCCCGTTCAGGACCACGGGAGTTCCGTCCGCCCTGATAAGCGGGAACACGAAGCCCATCTCCATCAGGAAGCCCATGGGCAGGCTCATCTCGCCGTTTCCTTCTGCCGCCGTCTTACCGTCGGAGCCGGATACGACCCTCCAGAAGACTTTCGGGGATACTCCGTAAAGATCCTCGGTTATAACAGTGGGCTGCGGTTGGAGATATAGCACCCTATGCTGATGGGGTCCCCGTACTCGAAGCTGTCCTTTATTGTCTCGAGGTACGCCGCCCTGTTCATCAGCCGGTCCGGCAGGCTCTCGGCGGCGGTGGTGAACACGTCCTCCGCCACGAAGTCGGGAGTGTCCGTGATGCTTTTGGTGCCCTCGGTCTCGGTATGCTTTTCTATCAGTTCCTCGCTGTAAAGGGGAAGCGCTCCTATGGTGACTATGAAGGTCATGTCGTCCGCCGCAAGACCCATGGGATCGTAGTTCACGATCTTCCAGTAGTCGTCCCCGTTTTTGTCGGTGCAGCAGCTGAGGTGGTACAGCGTGTAGGAATTGGGCCTGGCCTCCTTGGCGGCATTCTTCTGCTCCGCTGTGGGAGACTCCCAGTATATCTCATCCCCCACGGGGACCGCGTCGTTGTCGCTGTCCGAGAGTATC
>JAGACT010000140.1 GCA_017613995.1 Eubacteriaceae bacterium | reverse complement strand
GGCGACCCAGATCAGCAGACGGCGAAACCGTCTGTTGTCGCCACCTGTCTTCATCAGGCGGATAAAATACAGGATACCGACAGCAGCTCCGACGATAATGGCGGAGACCTGAATAAGAATGGCAGCAGTAGTACTCATCACTGTTTCCTCCCACATTTAGGACAAAAGACTGCATCCTCCGGAAGATTGGTTCCGCACCCGGCGCAGAACTTCTTCCCGTTTGACGGGCGGGCGGGGGGTGTGGCCCCTCCCTTTTCTTTTATTACCTCTTTTGCGATGTTCAAGGCCCTGTCATCCAGCTGGGACTGCTGGATGAGTCCCCAGATCTGTGTAATCACTACAGGCCACGCGAAAAAGAGCATGATGATGGTCGGTATGGCCTGCTGCCCGAAGATCCCGACGGAGGCGTCAAAGAGGATGTTTCCCCCCTGAGGAGAGAGGGATATCTTAAGGGCCGTCTTGAGACCGAGCACCGAGCGGAAGATGCCGCCCTTGGTGAGGGAGATGTCCGCACCGCCGCTCATCAGGCTGTCGTTCTGGACCTCATAGCCTTCTGCCGCGAAGGTAGACTCGATGCGGGAAGCGATGGCGGGAATCAGGGAAGGATCCACATAGAGAAGCTGTCTTGTATTGAATGTACCCATGGCCTAACGGAGTGATTGAAGTTCTTTGTAATAATACACTGCGTACAGGACGCTCATCTCGGCGAGGAGATCCTTGGTGAGAGCGATCTGTTCCTCGTTGAAGGATTTCTCGGCTTTATGCAGCAGGTCTGTCACCACTGAGGACTGCGCCATCAGCTCCTCATCGGTCACGATGCCGTCGTCCATAATCTTCCGGAAGGAAGGCCTTTCCATGACGGCTTCATCGATGTTTAGAAGCCCATTTTGGTCGAAAAAAGTATTCATATCTTTCTTTTGTTATCCTGTTGTTCAATGAAGTCCACGGAGGCTCCGTGCTGAATCAGCGTCTCATATATCCTGGCAGCTTTCACGTAGTCAAAAACACCGAGGGAGACGGGACGTTTAGCACTCCAATAATACCCGGGATGCGGGCCGGGACATATCCCCTCGATAAGGCTGATGACGTAGTTGGGTTTCCAGCCGGCATACTGAAGGACCAATTCATACTTCCTGCCTTTCTTTCCCGGAGGGGCAGAATAGATTATGCTGTTTTCCACGGAAGCCTTGGCTCCGGCGCTTTTTAAGGCTTCACATATATACTCCGCCGAGGACGCTGACAGGTACCTGGCAACGTAGATGCGGGACATCGACGCCAGCATCTTCGCTTCATCCTTGTCATAGCTGAGGTATTTTTCCAGTACCTGCGAAACGCGGTGGCGTGACAGAAGGTTGGCGCTCTTGAGAAAAACAGATGACTTCCCTTCAGAGAGAACAGATTCCGGTGCCGTCTGGGAATCACCCTGAGGGGAATCATTCAATCCGTAGACGACACTGGCCGTAGAGGGGTAATCGCGCCCTATCCTATTCTTAATGACGCTGCTCTCATTAATCCTTTTTGAAGATCCCTCAGCCGCCTCCGGGTGCGTCTGAGATGCGCTCTTGTCAACCAGCGGCTGGCGAAGACCCTCTCTGGCGGTCTTTTCCCCAGGCGCCGGGACCTCCTTTGGTTGATGGGAGCCATTATTCTTCAGTTCAATGCCTATGAAGTCGTAGGCCATCCCATCCAGATGGTGCAGAACGGAGTACCGATGCCCGGGTGCGACAGAACTGACGAACTCGAACTTGTAATTCCCCGGCGGGAGATTAAGGCTGAAGTCCCCGTCAGGCTCAACGTGGCCGACCTTTTCCTTGAACTGGTAGATGTCGCAGGGAAGATCTGTCCCGAAATGGAGCTCGCAGCCTGATGGTACCTCCGGCTTCACTGGAGGGGCTTCCACAGGGACGGGAGTCTTCTCTCCAAGCTTCTTCTTGATGGAGCGGAGGAATTTTTCAAGCTGGTTCTCCCTTTCTTCAGTTTTGGAATAGTCTGTGTAATCCAGGTTCACCAGGTCGAATTGAACCTCCTCGTTATAATCGGAGCCGTCAATACGGACAGGTATTATGGGAATCCTGTTCTTCACCGCAACGCCGATCTCCTTGGCGGTCCAGTCGGATGCGTTCGAATTGGCGCTGCTGAAGAACACCACGCAGCGTGAGGACTTGATAGCCCTCAGGATGGTCTTCTTGAAGGCGTCTCCGCTTTCGATGCCGTCCTTGTCGATCCATATATCGTAACCGAGGCCGGTGAGCCTGTCATAGAACGGCTCCACCAGCGTCCAGTCCCGTCGGGAGTAGCTTATGAAAATATCGCTCGGCAAGGTCAGTGAAGCTTATGTCCGCAGTACTGGCAGAACGTCCAATTGGTGTCGACAGGGCGGTGGCAGTTAGGGCAGATGTTAGTGGCGACGGGTGTGCCGTCAACGGCCGCCTTCAGGTTACGGTAGGCGTCGGTCTTACCCCAGTTGAGGACTTCGCGGACCCTCACGGCGGAGAAGGGATGGTTCTGCTGGGCGATGGCGAAGACCTGCAGGGCCTTGTTCCAGGTGTTACTGTTCCATATGGCGTCGTACTCATCGGCCTGCTTGGCCCATTCGTCCATGTCGATAGCGGCCGTCAGTTTCTTAGGACCGGCCGAGAGGCGCGCCATCGTGCGGCTC